>NZ_CAXQBR010000100.1 GCF_964222135.1 Euzebya sp. | reverse complement strand
TCCCTACACGACGCTCTTCCGATCTACGGCGACGCCGAGCACCGCGCCGGCCGACACCGCCCCACCGATGCGATCGGTCACCGCCCGGTCCGCCACGTCGGCGCCGACGTCGAGCAGTCCCAGCTCCTCGGGTCCGGGTGAGCGCGCGGTGGCGATCGCAGCGCCGCCGGACAGCGTGACCGTCCCGTAGCCGCCGAGGACCGCGGCGAGGGGTGCGGAGGTGGTGGTCGTCGTCATCCCGTGGGCCTCCACGGCCGGCCCGCGCCGGTCGTATGCTGCGCTCACCCTACCGCCACCCGACAGCGAGGAGGGCCGGTGGCGCCGACGTCCGTGCTCCCCGCGTCGACCGAGGCCGCGGTGCTCGCCCAGACCCTCCGGACCTGCGGCGACCTGCTCGACCCGGCCACCGTCGCGCTCGCGCTGCTCCACGGCGGCGTCCTGCACTTCGTGTCCGAGCCCCTGCGCCTCGACGACCGCGGCTGGCAGGCCGTGGTCGAGGCCATCGCCCCCTCGGGCCCCCCACCCCCGCCGGTACCGTCCACCCAGGTCGCGCTGCCGCTCCTCGTGCACCGCCGCCCCGTCGGCGTGCTGGTCGCCCAGCGGCCGGACCGGCCCTTCGACGTCGCCGAGAGCGCGCTGCTCCGCCTGGTCGCCGAACGGGTCGCGGCGGCGGTCGAGAACGGCCGGCTGCACGCCAGCCTGGCCGAGCTGCTGGCGGAGTACATGAGCCCGGACGTCGCCTCGACGCTGCTGGCGGACCCCGACGGCCACCAGCTCGGCGGCGGCACCCGCGACGTGACCGTGCTGTTCGCCGACCTCAAGGGGTTCACGGCGTTCTCCGAGCGCAGCGAGCCGGCCGCGGTCGTCGCCCTGCTGAACCGCTACTACGCCGCGGCGGTCCCGGCGATCGTCGAGCACGGCGGGACGGTCTCGGCGTTCATCGGCGACGCGATCATGGGGCTGTTCGGCGCGCCGCTCAGCCAGCCCGAGCACCCCCTGCTGGCCGCCCGCGCCGCACTCGCGCTGCAGGAGGCGACGTCCGCCATCGCCGACGAGCGGCCGGACCTGCCCCGCTTCAGGGTCGGCATCAACACCGGTCCGGCGACCGTCGGCAACGTCGGCAGCCCACGCCGGCGGGTGTTCACCGCGATCGGGGACACGGTCAACCTGGCGTCCCGCCTGGAGGCGCTCGCCCCGCCCGGCGGGATCGTCATCGGGGCGGAGACCCATGCGGTCATCCGCTCGTTCGCCGAGGTCCGGGCGCTGGAGGAGATCGAGGTCAAGGGCAAGTCCCGACCGGTCCGCGCCTACGAGCTGCTCCGCCTGCGGACCGGCAGCGACCGGCTCCTCGGCAGCCAGACGGTGACGATCCGCGTCGGACCCGGCGGAGGGGTGGAGGGGACGGGGTGACCGTCGACCCCTCGGTCCTGGCGGGCGTCCGCCTGACCGCTGACCTGCCCGCGGACCTCCGCGGCCGCATCGCCGGCCTGCTGGCGGAGGTCCACGTGGCCGGCGGGGAGTGGGTGGTCCGCCAGGGCGAACCGGGCGACACCATGTACCTGGTCCGGAGCGGGCGCCTCGAGGTGCTCCGGACCCAGGCCGGTGACCGGCGGGTCCTCGGGGTCCTCCAACCCGGTGACACCTTCGGCGAGCTCGCGCTCGTCCAGGGCGGTACCCGGGTCGCCGGCGTCCGTGCCCTGCGGGACACCGAGCTGCTCGCCCTGCACCGCCGTGACGTCGCCCCGCTGCTGGCCGTCCCGCACTTCGCCGCCGCCCTCCTGCGGCTGACGACGGCGATCGCCCGGGCCGAGCACGCGGTGGTCGACCCGGCGGCACGACGCACCGTGGTGGCGGTCCTCGGCCGCGCCCCGACGGCCGTGACCGCGCTGGTCGACGGGCTCGCTGACGCGCTGCGCACCCAGGGGGTCGGTGTGGCCGTCCTCCGCCACGCCGACGTCGACGACGCGCTGACGACCGATCCGGCGCGGGTCGGCCGGGTCCTCGGCCGGCTCGAGTCCGATCACGACGTGGTCCTGGTGGACGGCGGCGTCGCCGACCCCGCCGGCCCCGACGGCACGTGGGGCGAGGTCTGCGCCCGCCAGGCCGACCGGGTCGTCGTGGTGGCCGCGCCCGGCGAGGACCCCCCACGGGCGGACGCCGACCTGTCCGGCTGCGACCTCGTCGTGGCAGGCCGCGGACCGATGGGCGTCGCCGACCTCGACCGCTGGGACGCCCGGCTGCGCCCCCGCGCGCACCACCGCGTCCGCGACCGCAACCGGCGCAGCGACGTCGCCCGGCTGGCCCGCCGGCTGACGGGCCGGGCGCTCGGGGTGGTGCTGTCCGGCGGCGGGGCTCGCGGGCTGGCCCACATCGGCGTGCTGCAGGCGCTCGAGGAGGCGGGCGTCACGATCGACCGCTACGGCGGCACCTCGATGGGGGCCCTCGTCAGCGCGCTGGCGGCGACGGGGCGTCCGGCGGCGGAGATCCGGCGCATCGCGATCCGGGAGATGGTCGAGCGGCGGCCCTTCCGCGACTACACCGTCCCGCGGGTGGCGCTGATCCGCGGCGTCGCGGCCGAAGCGATGCTGCAGCGGGTCCTCGGAGACGTCGACGTCCGCCAGCTGCCCCGCTCGTGGTTCGCGGTGTCCGCCGCACTCGAGGACGCCGAGCTGGTGGTGCACCGCCGCGGTCCGGCGTGGGAGGCGACGGCCTGCTCGATGAGCCTGCCGGGCCTCGCCCCGCCGCGGATCCACGACGGCCGGGTGGTCGTGGACGGTGGCGTGCTCGACAACCTGCCGGTGGGGATCATGGCCGACGACGGGGAGGGGCAGGTCGTCGCCGCGGACGTCACACGCCAGCGGGCGTTCGTGACCGACGGCGGCCCGCCGCGGATCCCCGGCATCGTCGAGGTGCTCGCCGCCACGATGGCGCTGTCGAACCTCCAGCAGACCGAGGTCAACCGCCGCCGGTCCCGCGTAGTCGTCGAACCGCAGGTCAGCGACGTCGGGCTGCTCGACTTCGGCCAGATCGACGCCGCGATCGCCGCGGGGCACACCGCCACGCGCGCGGCGCTCGAGGTCGCCGGGGACCTGTTGCACCCCGCGGTGGCGGTGTAGGGTCCGCCCGTCCGGTGCCCCCGCGGGCACCCGTCGAGTGGAGTCGACGTTGACCAGTGCACCCGGCACCCGCCCACCCAGGGTCGTCTGCATCGGCGGCGGCTACTGCGCGCTGTTCCTCGTCAAGGCGCTGCGCCGAGCCATCCGCCGCCGCGAGGTCGAGCTGGTCGTCGTCAGCCGGACGAACTTCCACGCCTTCCACGGCTTCGTCGGCGAGATGCTGTCCGGGCGGATCCAGCCCCAGGCGATCCTCTCCCCGGCCCGGCGGGTCTTCGCACCGGCGGTGTTCATGAACGCCGAGGTCACCGACATCGACCTCGACGGGCGGGCCGTCACCCTGTCGCGGCTGCTGGACGGGCGCGAGCAGGTCCTCGACTACGACCACCTCGTCGTCAGCGTCGGCGTCACCGACGACCTGGACGGCTACCCGGGCCTCGACGAGCACGCCCTGCTGCTGCGCGACTACCGGGACGCCTGGCACACCCGCAACCACCTGATCCAGATGATGGAGATGGCGGCGATCGAGTCCGACCCCGAGGAGCGTCGGCGCCTGCTGACGTTCGTGGTGGCCGGCGGCGGCTTCGGCGGGGTGGAGGTGGCCACCGAGCTCGACGAGTGGGCCAGCCGGCTCTGCGACGACGAGTTCGCCGACGTCGACCGCGACGAGGTGTCGGTGGTGCTGGTCCACTCCGGCCAGCGGATCCTCCCCGAGCTCCAGGGCCGCCACGACGGCCTGATCGACACCGCGGAGGCGTTCATCGCCCGCCGCACCCGACTGGACGTCCGCACCGGCGTCAGGGTCGCCTCGGCGACCGCCACCGACGTCAGGCTGTCCGACGGGACCGCCATCCCGACGCGGACGGTGATCTCCTCGACCGGCACCGCCTCGAGCCCCCTCCTCGACCAACTGCCCGTCGAGCGCGACGACCGCGGCCGCGTCGTGACCGACGAGACCGTCGCGGTGCCCGGCGTGTCGGGCCTGTGGGCCGGCGGCGACTGCGCCGCGGTCCCCCACCCGCACGGCGGCACCTGCCCGCAGCTCGCGCTGTTCGCGATGGTGCAGGGCTGGCGGATCGGCCGGAACATCCTGCGGCTCAAGGCCGGGAAGGCGCCCAAGCGCTTCGGGTTCACCGAGCTCGGCGACGCCTGCGCCCTCGGCCGCTACAGCGCCGTCGCGCACCTCCGCGGCGTGCCGGTCACCGGGTTCGCCGGGTGGCTGCTCTGGAAGGGGTTCCTGCTGGCCTTCGTCCCGGCGTGGGACCGCCGCCTGCGGCTGCTGCTCGACTGGACCCTCACCCCCCTCACCGGCCGCGAGATCACCCAGCTGCCCCTCGACGACGCGGTCGGCCTGGATCGCGAGCGCTTCGAGGCGGGTCAGGAGGTGTTCCGCCAAGGGGAGATGGGCCGCAAGCTGTACGTCATCTGGTCCGGGGAGGTGGAGGTGGTCAAGGACGGCGAGGTCGTCGCGACCCTCGGGCCCGGCCAGCACTTCGGCGAGACCGCCGTGTTCGAGGAGCTGCGCCGCACCGCGACGGTCCGGGCGACGGTCCCGACCGAGGTCATCGCCATGGGCCGCTCGCACGCCCGCACGCTCTCCGAGACCCTCCTCCCCTTCGGCGACGCCGTCCGCGCCCGCCCCACCACCACCCGCCCGGCCGCCCCCGCCGCACTGGAGGAGACGTCGCCATGAGCGCCACCCTGCCCACCCCCGCCCCCCTGCCGGCGCCGCTCGACGTGCTCGACGCCGCGGCCCTCGGGGTCCTGCCGAGCTACCTGACCGACGTCGCCTACGCCGACGAGGAGGTCATCGTCACCGCCGGGGAGGAGGGGGACGGCTGTCTGTTCCTCGACTCCGGCGTCGTCCGGCTGGAGGCGCCCCTCGACCACCTCGACACCGAGGTGACGCTCGGGTACCTCGAGCCGGGAGACGTCCTCGGCGAGCTGAGCGTCCTCGACGCCGAGCCGCGGTCGGCGACCGCGGTGGCCGAGGGGTCGGTGACCGGTCGGTGGCTGACGACCGCCGCGCTCGACCGCATGCTCGCCGAGGAGCCGACGGTCGGCAGCGCGGTCCTGCGGGCGCTCGCGCGGGACGTCGCCGGGAAGCTGCGCGAGACCAACCAGCGCCTGACCACGTTCCTCGAGGCGAGCGGCGAGGACCCCGTCGTCGAGGCGATGGTCGCGAAGGCCACCTCCGCCCAGCAGCGCCTGGCGGCGGTCCCCGAGGCCACGATGGACGCGGTGCTCGCCGACCTCGCCGACGTGTTCGCCGCCGGGTCGAAGGCGCTGGCGGCGAAGACCGTCGAGGTCACCCACATCGGGCGGGCCGACCACAAGGCGATGAAGAACGCCTGGGCGACCCGGGGGGTGTACGACGGGCTGGCCGGGGCGGTCGGGCGCGGGGTCCTCGGCACCGAGGGGGGTGTCACCGAGATCGCCGCGCCGGTCGGGGTGATCTTCGCGCTGATCCCCGTCACCAACCCGGTGGCGACAGCGGTCTTCAAGGTGCTCAGCGCCCTCAAGTCCGGCAACGCGATCATCCTGAGCTTCCACCGCGTGTGCCTGCCGCTCGCCGACGACGTCGGCGGCATGGTGCAGGCGGTGCTGGCCCGGCACGGCGTGCCGGCGGACGCCGTCCAGTGGGTGCGCGAGCGGGCGAGCCGCCAACGGACGGCCCGGTTCATGGCCCACCCCGACGTCTCGCTCATCCTCGCGACCGGCGGGCCGGGGATGGTGCGGGCCGCCTACTCCTCGGGCACGCCGGCCATCGGGGTCGGGTCGGGCAACGCGCCGTGCTGGGTGGCCACCGATGCCGACCTCGACGCGGCGGCGGGCGCGATCGTGATCTCGAAGTCCTTCGACAACGGGCTGATCTGCGGCGCCGAGCACAACCTCGTGGTCGACGCCGCCGTGGTCGACGGGCTCTGCGACCGGCTGGCCGCCGCCGGCGCCGCGGTGCTCGACGCCGACGAGACCGCCCGGTTCCTGGCCGCGGTCGTCACCGAGGACGGCACCGGCTTCCGCCCCGAGGTGCTGGGGCAGTCGGCGGCGACGATCGCCGGCGTGCTCGTGATCACCCGGGACCACGAGATCCAGCTGATCGCCTTCCGCACCGAGCCGGACCTCTCCTCGCCGGTCACCAGCGAGAAGATGTCGCCGTTCCTGCCGATCTTCACCGTCGACGGCGACGAGGAGGCGCTCGCCCTCTCCCTGGCCCTCCTCGACAAGATGGGGGCGGGGCACACCGCGATCGTCCACACCACGTCCACCGAGCGGGCGGACGCCTTCGCCGCGGCGGTGCCGGCGTCGCGGATCCTGGTGAACTCCCCCGGGTCCCAGGGGGTGTGCGGGCTGACGAGCGGGCTGGCGCCGTCCCTGACGCTCGGGTGCGGCACCTTCGGCGGCAACTCGACGACCGACAACGTCACCTACACCAACCTGCGGAACGTCAAGCGCGTCGCGACGTTCCAGCCGCCGCGGATGGACCTGATCGCCGGCGACCTCTGACGGGTCCAGCGCGGATCCACGGCACCACGGATCGACCACTGACGAGGGTCGTGGCGGTCGCTGGGGTGCCTCACCAGCCTCATGCGTGCACACGAGTCACCCGAGTCGCACCGCGGTGGTCAATCCGTGCTGGAGAGGAGGATGCGCCTGGCGACCGTGAGGGTCCGCATCCCCTATCGGGGTGCCCCTGCTCGAACCGCCGATCGGTCCCGTCGCGCAACTCCACGAGGACGACGCGGTCCGCGAGGCCGTCCACGACGGAGTGGCTGACGCCCCCGGCGGCGCAGCCACGTGCCCGTCACGGCGGTCACAGCAGCTGCCCCGGCGAAGACGGCCAGCGTCCCGACGATCGACTCGAGCAGCTGGGGCGCCAGGAGCATCGTCGCGGCCAGGGCGAGCATCACCATGCCGCCACCGAGCTTCAGCCACATGCCCTGCCGCTCCTGCAGCTTCCAGGCCCGCAAGGTCGTCACCGCCACGGTGAACACGACGAGCTCGTCGAGGAGGAAGACCAGCATGTAGAGGCCGAACAGCCCGCCCACGGCCAGCCCGGACACGTCCGCCCCGGCGAGCAGGTTGCTCCACACGACGGGGAACCCGGCCGAGCAGGGGGTCTCGACCAGCGACACCCCCATGGCCAGCGCCGCCGTGGCGGCCAGGCTGGCGACCAGCGACCCCTCGGACCGGGCCGCGGCGCGCATCCGCCGGTAGATGCCCGGCTTGCGACCCTCGGGGATGCGCAGTCGGACGGGCAGGTCGACCCCCGCGGCGTCGAGGACGTTCACGGTGCCCATGGCCCCGGCGAGCGCCGCGACGCCCACGCGGACCCACGTGAGGTAGGCCACGACCGACAGGACGCCGTAGACGCCGGCCATCATCAGGCCGTACATCGACGTCGTCACGACCAGGAACACCGCGCCCACGGCCAGGACGCGCCGCCGCGAGCCGGTGTGGACCACCAGGGCGAGGAGCAGGCTCAGCACCCACAGCGAGCAGGGGTTCACCCCGTCGAGGAACCCGATCAGCGCGGTCGCGACGACCAGGGACTGCTGGCCGGCGTCGACCTGTCCCAGGAAGGGCACGTCGACAACGTCGTCCTCGGGCAGCGCCGGTGGCCCCATCGCGACGTCGGCGTCGGCCTCGGCCGGCAGGTCGGCGGCCGCGAGCGCCGCGGTGACGCGGGCCTCGATCGCCGCAGCTGTCGTGGTGCCGAACCCGACCCACACCTCCCCGTCGATGATCGTGATCGGGACCGACGACGCGTCGACGCCGAGGTCCGCGGCCACCTCGGCCAGCCGGGCCCGGTTCTCCGGGCTGGACGTCAGCTCGTAGGCCGACACGGTGACCTCGGGGTGGTCGGTCACGAGGTCGGCCAGGAAGGCTCGCTCGGCGCGGCAGTGGGGGCAGGCGTCGGAGTGGTAGAGCTCGACGTGCACCGCCTCGTCGCCGGCTCCGGAGACCTCCGGCTGGGCCGCTGCGGGCAGCGCGACCACCAGGACGACGACGACGAGCGCCGCGAGCGCCACCGCACGGGGTCCCGGGGTGTCCACGACACGAGGGTGCGCCCGGGGTCGGCTGCCTCCCAGGGCCGTCCGGCCCGCGGCCGACCTGCCGTTCGACCCCCGTGGACGGTCGTTGGCGGTTCGCCCTGGCCCCGCCTGGTTCCCGGG
>NZ_CAXQBR010000099.1 GCF_964222135.1 Euzebya sp. | reverse complement strand
CCCCCCCCCCCCCCGCCCGCCCCCCCGACACACCGTCAGCGGCGCCGGCGGACGTGCACGACCGTGTCGGTCCGCATGCCCGAGGTGCCGTCGGGCCAGGAGAACGGTCGGTCGAAGGGCTCGGCGACCACGACGTCCCACCCCTCCGGGTCGAGGTCCAGCTCGGCGAGCTCCTCCTCGGCGGTCAGGAAGACCACGTCGTGGCCGGGCTCGTGCGCGGCCGGCGGGGTGTGACCCGGGGGGAAGCCGAGGTGGCTGAGCACGACGAGCGACCCGCCCGGCCGGACCGCCCGCGCGGCCGCCCGCATGATCTCCCTCCGCGGGATCGTGACGGGCGAGAGCAGGTAGGACGCGGTGACCAGGTCGTATGCGCCCTCCGGGAGGCCGGTGCCGAGGTCCGCCCGGATGACGTCGATGCGGTCGGCCACCCCGCGTTCGGACGCGGCCGCCTCCGCCCGGGCGAGGGCCGTCGCGGACACGTCCACCGCGGTCACCTGCCAGCCACGCTCGGCCAGCCAGATCGCGTCGGCGCCCTCCCCGCAGCCCAGCTCGAGCGCGGTCCCGGGCGTCAGGTCGGCGACCTCGTCGACGAGCCGCTGGTTCGGCTTCGCGCTCCAGATCCGCTCGCGCTCGCAGTAACGGCGCTCCCAGAAGTCCCGCAGGTCGTCCGCCGGCGTCGACTCGGGGCGGGTCACGGCCGGCGGTGGGGGTACGTCGACGCCCAGGCGCTCCAAGGTGATCGCGGCGGCAGCCCGCACGCCGGCGGCCATGGCCACGACCACCTGGCCGCCCGGCCCGGCCGCGCCGTCGCGCCACGCGCAGTCGCCCACCGCCCAGAGGTCGGGCTCGCTGGTCCGCCCCGCGCCGTCGACGGCGCGGCACGGCCCGCGGTGCGCGCGCCCGCGCCCGGGCACGGCGGCGAGGCGCGGGACCGGCACGGCGCCGCCGACCACGCCGTCGACGGCGACCTCGGTCCCGTCGGCCAGGCGGGCGACGACGTCGCCGCCGCGCTCCATGAGCGACCGCACGTCACCCGGCGCGGCGATCACCAGGTCCTCGGTCCACCCCGACAGCATGGCGCGCTTGTGCACCGCCCCCTCGCCCTCCGCGATCACGAGCAGCCGCCGCCCGGCGTAGTCCGCGCCGTCGCAGAACGGGCAGGTGTGCGCCCGCCGGCCCCAGATCGCGGACAGCCCCTCGACCTCGGGGAGGGTGTCGCGCGCACCGGTCGCGATCACCACGACCTCGGCGTGGACCACGCGGTCCCCAGCCCGGACGACCCACCGCCCGTCGTGGCCGCGGGCGACCGCGTCCACGTGCAGGTCGGCGGTGGCGACCCGCGGGAGCGACTCGACCTCCGCGCGGCCCAGCGCCAGCAGCTCCGCCGGCGGGGTGCCGTCGCGCGTCAGCACGTTGTGGGCGTGCGCGGCCTCGGCGTTGCGGGTCGGGCCGCTGCCGATCAGCAGCACCCGGCGCTGCGCCCGCCCCAGGACCTGCGCGGCGGCCAACCCCGCGAAGCCGGCGCCCACGACCACCACCTCGAACTCCTCATCCTGCTGCACCCCTGGCTCCTCTCCTGCGACGTCCATGGCGACGACGGTAGCGATCGCGTCGCCCTTGCGGCATCATCGTTGCCACTATGGCAAAGCTCGAGGATCGCACCCGCCTGGCGCTCGCCCGCGCCCGGCAGTCCGCCGGCAAGTCGCTGTCGGAGCTGTCCGCGGAGACGGGGATCTCCGCGTCGACGCTCAGCCGCATCGAGGGGGGAGATCGACGGCTCACCGTCGACGCGCTCGAGCGGATCAGCGAGGCGCTCGGCACCACCCCGGCAGCGGTCCTCGCCGACGCGGCGCGCGAGGACCGGATCCTGATGCCGACCCCCCAGGTCGAGCTGTCCGACGGCATGACCGGGATCGTCCTCCGCGTCGAGGACGACGGGCGTGCCCTGATGCGCATCACGGTGCCGCCCCGCGGTGAGTCGACCCACACGTCGGTCCACCCCGGCACCGAGTGGTTCCACGTCCTCCGCGGTCGCGTCCGGTTGCGGGTCGGCGAGCGGCGCCTCGTCGTCGAGCCCGGCCAGACCGCGCAGTTCGCCACCAGCGAGCCGCACTCGATCGGGGGGTTCGGCGGCGAGGCCGAGGTCCTCTCCCGCTTCGAGCCCGGAGCACACCGGACCTGACCGAGGGGTCGCGCGCGGGCGGGGGACCCTCGACGTCGGCGGACCTGGCGGCCGTCCTCGCGTCGATCCCGCGCGTATCCTCCTGACGTCAGCGCCGCACGGCCGGCGCCGCGCTGGAGCCACCGACGAGGAGGCACGGTGTTCGAGGAGTTCCTTGGCGACCTGGACGCGGACTCCTCCCGCGCGGTCGCGATGATCATCGACCACGTGGCCGCGCTGGTGCCCGAGGCCGAGGAGGGCCGGAGCTACGGCCTGGCCGCCTTCATCTGGCACGACAAGCCGCTGCTCGGGTTCAACGCCACGGCGACGCACCTGTCGTTGTACCCGTTCAGCCCGGCGGCCGTCGACGCCGTCCGCCCGCAGCTGGAGGGCTTCCGGCTGTCCAAGGGCACGCTCCGGTTCACCCCGGACCGCCCCGTGCCCCTCGACGCGGTGACGACGCTGGTCCAGCGGCGCATGGAGGAGATCGCCGGCGACTGACCCGGCGTGAAGCTGACCGTGCGTCAGGCCGGGGGAGGGGGCGCCGTGGCGGGCGGTCCCAGCCGATCTCGCCGGCGGCGTCGCGCCACCCGCGACCGGAGCACGAGCGCACCGATGCCGAGGAGCAGGACCGCGCCCATCGCCACCGCGTGGGCGACCCACAGGACCAGCGTCGGCAGCAGGAACCCCACATCGGTCACCTGCCCCCGCGGGCCGACGCACACCATCGTCAGATCGGTCGCGGTGGCGCTGACCACCCGCTCGTGGCGGGCGACCACCAGGGCGTCGGGCCGGTCGTCGGGGCACAGCAGCGGGGCGGTCAGCCGCGCCTCGCCAGGCCACAGGTTCCACGTGAGCGAGCCGGTGAGGAGGACCGACGCGAACAGCAGGATCGCGACCAGCACAAGCGGGTTGGACCGGACGACGGGACCTGGTCCCGGGACCCCGGGCGCCGTCACGGGAGGTCCTCGAAGGCCAGCAGCGCGCCGTCACCGTCGAAGCGCGCCACCGCGTCGGACGGGGTCCCGTCCAGCCGCACCTCCACCGCCGTCGACGACCCCTCCCCCGCGATGACCGCCACACGGGCCACGGCGGCGGTTCCGGCCGGGACGCGGTCGAGGGCGAGGTCGACCATCGCGTCGAGCCGGTCGAGGGGCAGCGCGGCTGGGCGGACGGCGGGACCGGCGCCCGCGGCGGTGGTGGACGACTCGACCGCCCCGTCCCGCACCAGGGTGGTCCGGAGCACCCTGGGGTCCTCGGGGTCCCGGACGACCACCTCGACCCTGCCTGCTGCGGGGTCGGCCACGACGCGGTGGACGAGGGTGGCGGGGTCGTCAACGGCCAGGTCGACGGCCAGGGCCACGACGCTCTGGTCGAAGCCCCCGCCGCGCTCGTGCACGATCGCGTCGAGTCGGGCCGGGCTGATCGTGCCGATCTGGCAGCCGGCCACCGCGACGCACACCAGGATCCACCCCACCCCTGACCGTCCGCCGCGCCGCATCGCGGCAGGCTACTGCTCGTCTGCCACCTCGTGTGAGTGATCGTGCGCGGGATCGCGCGCATCGACGTGGGCCGGGCGGGGGCGTAGGGTGAGCCGCAGGTGGCCGGGCGCCGCTCGGCCGCCGTCGCGCGAGCCCGGGAGGTCCCGATGCCCAGACACCTCGTCGTCGCCAACCTGACCCTCGGCGGGCAGGCGCTCAGGGAGGTCCTCGAGCAGCGCGTGGCCGCCGGTTCGGCGCGCTTCCACCTCCTCGTCCCCGCGACGCCACCGGTCACCGGGTGGGGCGCCCACGACGAGGACACCGACACCGCCGCCGCCCGGGAGCGGCTCGAGAAGGCCATGGCGAGGGTGGAGGAGCTCGGTGCGGAGGAGGTGACGGGGGAGACCCGTCCGGCCCGCCCCGTCGACGTGATCGGCGACGTGCTCCGCGAGCAGGCGGACGACCCCTTCGACGAGATCATCCTGTCGACCCTTCCGGCCGGCCCGTCCCGCTGGTTGGCGATGGACCTGCCCCGTCGCGTGGCGCGCGCCCACGCGATCCCGCTCACCCACGTCGAGGGGCCGCCGGAGTAGCGGACGGGGCCCCGGGCTCTGCCGCCGGGTCCGGCGCCGGCGCCAGGGTCGCCTCGACCGTGATGACGTCGGCGCCCTCGGCCATGCGCACGCGCACGGTCCCCGCGTACCCGTACCCCGTCACCTCCCAGGCCTGGTCGCCGGAGACGGCGGTGCCACCATCCGCCATGACGCCCCCGGACGACCCGCTGACCGACCAGCGACCGGGCACCCCCTGCTGGAGGCCGTCGGCGTAGACGTCCGCCACCGCCTCGTAGCCGCGGTCGGCCGCGACCTCCCAGCGGGCCGACATCCCGCCGACGTCGCGGGTCACCTCGACCAGCTCGGCCCCCTCGGCGACGGGGAGCTCGGGTGGGAAGCCGTCGGGGACGTCGTAGCGCGGGGACGGGCGGAGCGCCGACGCCACCATCGCCAGGGCGGTGAGGCGGACGTAGACGTCCGGGTGGATCGATCCGTCCTCGGCCTCGATGCCGGGGAGCAGCTGCCTCGCCTCGGCGTCCAGCGCGGCGGCAGCCGCCTCGGCGTCGAAGGCCGGGCAGTCCTCGACGGCGGTCAGCGCCGACAGCTGCTCGAGGGTCCCGGGGTCCCGGTCCTCGAAGGCCGCGAGCACGTCGTCGACCTGCTGACGTGCGGCCGCGGCGCAGTCCTCGGTGGCGGCGATCGACGGACCCACGGCGGTCCGGTCGGTCCCGCCCGCGCACGCCGCGGCGACGAGGACGAGGACCAGCCACGCCCCACCCCTGCCGCGCGCACCCCCTCCACCCATGCGGTCGAGCGTACGCCGTCGGGGAGGGCCCTTGACGGCGTCGATCGCCGGAGGGTCATGAGTGTGCGACGCCCAGCCGCACATGGAGGGCTGTCACCTTCGTTCCGACGGGCGCAACGAAGGCGACGGACCTGTGGCCGGGACGGCCCGTCACGACCGAGGTCTGTCAGGTCCGTTCCGCTGTCGAGAACGTTTGAGACAGACCCCCGGTTCGCGGCCCCGGTTCGCGGCCCCGGTCCGCGGCCCCGGTCCGCTGGCCCGGTCAGCCCCTCCGGTCAGCCCCTCCGGTCAGCTCCGCCGTTCGGTCAGGTGGATGTCCACGGTCTCGCCGGCGTCCTTGCCGATCGTGCGACGAACCTCGGCCTTGACGGGCAGCTTGTGCCGGCCGTCGCCGAGGGCCATGAACGACGACTCGAACGGCGTCCCGTCCACCGTCCCGCTGACCTTCACGAGACCGCGGGTGCCGAAGTACTCCGCGGAGCCCTCCATGATGACGTAGGTCCAGCCCCCCGGCGCGGTGCTCCTCTCCAACGTGGCGGTGAACCGCCGGTCGAGGGGGCCGGGACCCGTTGACGTGGGGTCGGTGCTGCCCATCGCGTCTCCTCCTGCGCCTGATCACGAGCGTGCACCCGTCCTGACGATCCCACCACCCCCCGATCATCGGCGCGGTTCGGTGCAGGTGCGCGGTGGGCAGGACCGGGGGATGCGCACCCCCGAACCTCCCGTGGCCGTCATCGGCGCGGGCATCGTCGGCCTGTCCACCGCCCACGCCCTGCGGGAGCGCGGCATCGAGGTCCGGGTCTACGAGCAGGGGGTGCCGGGGAACGGGCAGTCCGGCGGGCAGTCGCGGATCTTCCGGCACGCCCACGACGATCCCCGGATGGTCGCCGCGGCCGCCCGCAGCCGGCAGGTGTACGACGAGTGGGCCGCGCAGCTCGGGATCGAGGCGGTGTCCGACGACGGCGCGGTGGCGATCGGCCCGTCGGTCGAGGAACGCCTCCCGCTCCTCGAGGACGCCGGGATCGACGCCCGCCGGATCGACGCGCGGGAGCTGGCGGCGCGCATCCCCCTGCTGGCCGGCTACGACGGGCCGGCGATGCTCGACGAGCGCGGCGGCTCCATCCGCACCACCGCGGTCATCACGGCCCTCGCGGAGTCCCTGGGCGACCGGCTCGTCGCCGACGAGGTCCTCTCGGTGCGGCACGTCGACGGGGAGGTGGAGGTGCGCAGCGGCGGCCGGACCGACCGCTACCCGCACGTCGTCGTGTGCGCCGGCCGGGACACCCCGCGGCTGGTACGCGACCTGGGCCTGACCCTGCCGGTCGAGCAGGCCGCTCACGTGCGCCTGACGTTCGCCGTCGAGGGTGAGCCCCCGCCGGTCCTGGCCACCCTGCAGGACTCGAGCGGGGCATTCGGCGAGACCGGCGTCTACGCCGCGGCGGTACCCGGCCACGGTGCCTACGCGGTCGGCCTGAGCCAGACCACCGGGGTCCGCGACGACGCGAGCCTGCTCGCCCCCGACGAGCTCGCCGACCTGGCCGACCGCGCCGCTCGCTACGTCGGGCGGGCGCTGCCCGGTCTGGACCCCGACCCGATCGACGTCCGGCACTGCTGGGTGACCCGGCTGCCCTGGGGCGACGACGGGCTGGCCGTGTGGCAGGCCGACGGCGTCCTCGTCCCGGCCGGCCACAACCTCTTCAAGCAGGCACCCGGGCTCGGCCGGGCCCTGGCCGATGCGGTTGCGGGGGAGGGGTTGGCGGACGACCTCCGACCGGAGGCGCGGCTGGGTGCGTCCTGATCCCTGCCACACCCGTCACCCCCACGGCCACGAGCGCGCCGTGGACCCGACGCACCCCTGGGGGTTAGGGTCCGTCCTCGCACCCGGATAAAGGGGGACGCGGTGGTCGAGCGGTGGACGACGGTGGGGACCTACGCCAACCGGGCGATGGCCGAGGTCGGCGCCTCGGTGCTGCGCGGTGCCGACATCCGCTGCCGGGTCGTGTCCGAGGACGCGGCGGGCATCGCGACGGGGCTGGGCGCACCCGGTGCCGAGGTGCAGGTGCCGTCGTCGGAGGCGGCCGACGCGTGGGTCCTCCTCGGGGGTGACGACGTGCCCGAGCCCGACGGGGAGGACCCCGCCGGTGGTCCCGAGTCCTCGACGCTCGCCTGGGCGGCGGTGCTGACCGCGGGCGGGCTGCTGGCCGTCCTGTTCGTGTGGGAGCTCATCGCCTACCTGCGCTGATCGACGGCGTCAGCGGCGTCGACGGCGCGCGCGAACGCGGGGTGGACCCCGCGGAGGTCGATCCAGGTCGCGTCCCGCCGGAGCACCGCGGTGACCAGCAGGCGCCGCCCGCGCCACCAGCGCGGCAGGCCGACCGACACGAGCCAGACCGCGGCGCCGCCGGCCAGCACCGCGCCGGCCAGCCCGAGGACCTGCGCGAGGCTGCTCGCCCCGCCACCCGTCCCGACGCGGACGGCGACCACCGCGACGACCGCGCACGAGCCCGCACCGACGAGCGCGGTGCGCCCGCGGCGCAGGCGCCGGATCAGGTCCTCGTAGACCGCGTCGAGCACCGGCACCTCCCCGTCCACGTGGGACTGCGCGCCGCCGGCCAGCAGGAACGCGAACAGCCCGCCGAGCAGCAGCACCCCCAGCGGGCTCGGCCGCCGGGCCCTGAGCTCCATCGACGTGTCCGCCGGCCTGCCGGTGACGACGCACACCGCCGGCAGCGCCCCGTCCGCGAAGTCCCGTGCGTCGACGACGACCGTTGCCATGGCTCCCCCTGGTGCTCTCTGCCGGGAGCCTACTCCGGCTCCCTGGTCCGCCCCGCCCAGAGCACGGCCACGAAGAACAGCCCGTAGGCGGCGAACCCCACCGCGATCCCGATCAGCACGGCGGTGCCGAAGGGTTCCTCGGCGACCTCGCGCAGGGCCTGGTCCAACCCACCGCCCTGGTCCGGGTCGTGGGTCACCGCGGTCACCAGGAGGAACCACCCGACAAGGGCGAACGCCACGCCCCGCAGGACGTGCCCGACCGCGCCCAGGACCACCAGGGGGCGTCTGACCCGATCGGTGAGGTCGTCGCGCAGCACCCCGGCGAACTCCCGACGTCCGCCGGCGACGGCCAGCGCGACCCCGGTCGCCAGCACGCCGACGCCGACCGCCCCGACGAGCCAGGTCCCCGCCGGCCATGACAGCACCCGCGAGGTCGTCTGCCCGGACCCTCCCGACGACGCACCGCCGATGCCCAGGGCGATCATGACGGCGTACACCGCCAGCAGCCCGTACGCGACCGCGTGCGTCGCGAAGACGAGTCGTCGGCCGACCAGGGCCAGCCCCTCGGCCTCGTCGTCCACAACGACCACGTGCACCGCACGGATGACCGCGTAGGCCGCGAAGCCGAGCGCGACGACGAGCAGCGCGACCGTGCCGAGGGGCGCCTCCGCGACCTCCTGGAGGGCACCCGTGGCACCGGCGTCCTGCCCGCCGCCCCCTCGGGCGACGCCGAGCACCAGGCCGGCCATGACCAGGAACAGGATCCCGCGGCTCGCGTTCCCGAACCTGCCGAGCCCCTCGAGCCACCGCGGCCGCACCCCGTCGGGCAGCCGGTCGTCGACGTCAGCCACCCCTCAGAGCCAGTGGTTGTCGTGCGCGGCGAAGAAGGCCTGGATCTCGTCGTGGCCCATGTCCGCCAGGCGCGCGATGCCCTCGAAGTAGGCCTCGCGACCGGCCCCCGGGGCGAAGTGCAGCAACATGCTCGCCGCCGCGCCCGAGCTGTTCCGGAAGCCGTGGATCCCACCTTCGGGTACGTGGGCGAAGTCACCCGGCCCAGCGGGCACCCAGTCAGCCCCGTCGAAGATCTCCACCGATCCCTCGAGGACGTAGAACGACTCGGTGATCGTCCGGTGGAAGTGGGGTCCCGGCCCGCCGGACTCCGGGCCCATCTCCCAGCGGTACAGGCCGAACAACCCGTTCGTGGAGGCGCCGGTCCGCAGGTAGTGGACGCGCACGCCGGTCGGGTAGGTGAGGTCGGGTTCGGCGTCGGCCCGGCGGATGGTGGCGGAGACCTCGCCGCCGTCGCCGGTGTACACGGGATCGGGGTAGCTCATCGGCAGATCCTCCGGTCTGTCACACCCGGTGTCTACCGTGTGTCCCATGAAGGTCCTGCACACCGCCGACTGGCACGTCGGCCGCACCATCCGCGGGCGGTCCCGTGCCGACGAGCACCGCGCGGTCCTGGCGCAGCTCGTCGCCGTCGCGCGGGACGCCGACGTGGACCTCGTCGTCGTCGCCGGCGACCAGTTCGACGTTCAGGCCCCCTCGCCGGAGGCCGAGCAGATCGTCTGGCAGGCGCTCACGGACCTCGCCGAGGTCGCCCCCGTCGTCACCGTGGCCGGCAACCACGACAACGGCCGGCGGCTCGAGGCGGTCCGCGGTCTGCTGAGCGCCAACGCGATCCACGCCGTCGGGCAGGTCCGCCGTCCCGAGGACGGTGGGGTGGTGCGGATCGAGGCCGCGGACGGCACGCCCGCGAACATCGGCCTGCTGCCGTTCGTCCACCACCGCTCGGCGGTACGGGCGGTCGACCTGCTCGACCCCGACTCCGGCGACGCCGAGTACGGCGCTGCCTACGCGGGCCTCTACGCCCGCTTCGCCGCCGCCCTGACCAAGGCCATGCCGCCGGACGAGCTCAACGTCCTCGTCGGCCACGTGACGTGCTTCGGGGGCACCCGCGGAGGAGGGGAGCGGGAGGCCCACACGATCGAGCGCTACTGCGTCGACGGGCGGGCGTTCCCCCAGCAGCTCGACTACGTCGCGCTCGGGCACCTCCACGTCGCCCAGCAGGTCGGCAGCGCCCCGCCGGTCCACTACTCCGGCGCGCCGCTGATGATGGACTTCGGCGAGAGCGACAAGCCCTGCAGCGCCACGATCGTCGAGCTCCGGCCCGGCCGCCCCGCCGTCGTCGACACCGTCGGACTCGACGCCGGCCGCCCGCTCCGCACCCTCCGCGGGTCCCTCGACCAGGTCATGGCGCTCGAGACCCCCGCTGACGACCCGTGGCTGCGCATCCTCCTGACCGGCACGGTCCCCGCCGGGGTCGCCGACACCGTCCGCGACCACCTGGGGGAGGGGGTCGTCGACGTCCGCCTGGACGACCGCGACACCGCCACCGGCCAGCCGGTCGGCGACCGGGTCGGCCGGCCCCCGCAGGAGCTGTTCGCCACGTTCCTCGCCGAGCGGCAGATCACCGACCAGCGGATCGGCACCCTCTTCGCCGACCTGCTCGAGGAGGAGCTCGCCGCCGAGGGCGGGGTCGAGGAGGTCGTCGATGCGTCCGCGTGAGCTGACCGTCAGCGGCCTGACGTCGTTCACCGACCGGGTGGTGGTCGACTTCACCGACGCATCGCTGTTCGCGCTCGTCGGTCCCACCGGGGCCGGGAAGTCCTCCATCGTCGACGCGCTGACCCTGGCGCTCTACGGTCGGATCCCCCGCCTGCACGCCAACGAGATCGCGCCGGCCATCTCCACGACGGCGTCGGAGTGCACCGTCGGCCTGACCTTCACCGTCCGCCGCCAGCCCTACCGCGCGGTGCGCACGATCCGCCGCACCAAGACCGGGGCGTCGACGCTCGAGGCCGCCCTCGAGCGCCTCGACGACGACGGCCGCGTCCTGACCACGCTGGCCGGCACCGCCGACGACGTGACGCTCGAGGTCGAGGCGCTGCTCGGCCTCTCCTTCGACGAGTTCACCCGCGCCGTCGTCCTCCCCCAGGGCGAGTTCGCGAAGGTGCTGAAGGCCAAGCCGGGCGACCGGCAGAGCCTGCTCGCCCGCCTGCTCGGCACTGGCATCTACGACCGGGTGAAGCAGCGGGCCGGCGCCCACGCCCGCGCGGCGTCCGAGCGGGCCCAGCAGACCGCGCACCAGATCGCTCAGCTCGGCGACGTCAGCGCCGAGCGGATCACCGCCCTCGCCGAGCGGACGGCCGCGCTCGACACGCTGCTCGAGCGCCTCACGGTGGACACCGAGCAGCTCGCCGAGATCCGCGATCGCTCCCGCGAGGCCTCCGCCGCCGCGTCGGCGGCCGCCGACCGCGTCGCCCGGCTGTCCGCGATCGAGGCCCCTCCGGCCGAGGTCGTCGCGCTCGCCGACCAACTGGCCGAGGCCGACCGCGTGCTCGAGAAGGCCCAGGGCGCGGTCGCCGACGCCGACGCCCAGCTGGCTGAGGCCGAGGACGGCGCCCCCGATCCCGAGCGCCTCGACCAGCTGAGCCGGACCATCGCCGCGCACGACCGCACCGCCGAGCTGACCGCGGCGCGGGAGCAGGCAGAGGCGGCGCTGCCCGCCCTGCGGACCCAGATCGAGTCGCTGGCCGCCGCGCTCGCCGAGGCGGAGGGGCGTGTGGCGGAGGCGACCGCCGCGCAGGGACGTGTGCACCGCGAGCACGCCGCCGTGCAGGCCGTCGACGGGCTGGCCCCCGGCGACGACTGCCCCGTGTGCGCGACCGCGCTGACCGATGACGCGCCGGCCTTCGCCACCGACGCCGAGGCGGGGCGCACCGCCGTCGAGCAGGCTGGTCGGGCGGTGACCGAGGCCGTCCAGGCCGTGGCCGCGACCCGGACGCGCCTCGAGCGGGCCCGCACCGACCTGGCCGACGCCACCGCCACCCGCGACCGGGCCGTCGAGCGCCACAGCGCCCACCTCGAGGCCCTCGCCGGCCAGCCCGGGAAGCCCGAGGCCGAGGCGGAGCTCCACGCCGCCCGCCAGCACACCCAGCGGCTGGCCGGCCTGCGACGCGAGGCCCGGCAGGCGCGCGACGACCTCCAGCAGGCCACCAGGGCCAGACAGCGGCTGACCGAGCAGGCCGGCGGGCAGTCCCAGCGGCTCGACCGGATGCGCCTGGCCGTGGCCGAGCTCGACCCGCCGGCGCTGTCCGGCGAGGTGGTCGCGGACTGGGAGCGGCTCCACGGCTGGGCGGCCGAGGCGCTCCCGGCAGCCCGTCGCGGTGCCGAGGAGGCGGCGGCGGCCGTCACCGCCGTCCAGGCGGAGGGCACCGAGCTGCGCAGCCGGATGGAGCAGGCCTGCGCCGCCGCCGACGTCCCCACCGGCGGCGGCGACCCGCGCGACCGCGCCGTCCAGGCCCGGGCCGACGCGAACGCCGAGGTGACCCGGCTGCGGCAGGTCGCCGAGATGGTCGCCGGCCTCCGCACCGAGGAGGAGGACGCACGCGAGCAGGCCGCGGTCGGGGGCGAGCTCGCGAAGCTGCTCCGCGCCGACCAGTTCCAGAAGTGGCTGCTCGACGAGGCGACCCGGACGCTGGTCCTCGGCGCCTCCGCGCAGCTGCAGACGCTGTCGTCCGGTCGCTACGAGCTGTCCCTCGACGGACGCGGGTCGATCCAGGTGGTCGACCTGGCCAGCGCCGGCGCCACGCGCAGCGTCCGCACCCTCTCCGGGGGCGAGACGTTCCTCGCCTCCCTGGCCCTGGCCCTCAGCCTGGCCGAGCAGATCGCGACCGCGGCGACCGGCCCGGTGGCCCTCGAGTCGCTGTTCATCGACGAGGGCTTCGGGGCGCTGGACGCAGAGACCCTCGACATCGCGACCGGTGCGATCGAGACGCTCGGCGCCGGCGAGCGGACGGTCGGGGTCATCACCCACGTCGCCGACATGGCCGACCGGATGCCCATCCGCTACGTGGTCAGCCGGACCGCGGCGGGCAGCCGCGTCGAGCGGGTCGAGGCATGAGGGGGCTGCGGTGAGGTTCCGATTGGACAGCTGGCGCTCGGACTACGCCTTCCCGTACGACCTGCGCGAACCGGACCCCGACGAGCCGGACGTCGACGCCGTCGACGTGACCATCGAGGCGCCCGCCCACGACTGGGCCGCCATCCGCCCCCACCCCGACACCCCACCCTTCGAGGTGGTGCGCTTCGTCGACGGGGTGCAGTGCTCGGACGCGGTCATCTGGATCGACGATCCCGACCGCCCCCACCCCCTCCCCGGCCTCGTGGCCAGCTGGGGCGCGGGGGTCATCACGTCCCGTCCCGGGGGGGCGGAGCTCGAGCGCATCGTGATCGAGCGCGGGGTCTTCTCCGACGCCCGCAGCCTCGGGCCGATCATCGCCGGCAACCTCACCTGGCGGCCGCGGACCCCCGACACCGTCGTCGAGGGGCATGCCCCCCTGCCGTCGATCGGCGACGGCGACCCCGCGGTGCTGCGGGAGCGGCTGGGCCTCGCCCGGCGCCGGCTGGAGGCCGCGGTCGGCCAGATCGCCGAGGACGAGTCCGACTCCCTGGTGGTCCACGACGGGCTGCTGCACGCCTCGGCGCGGCCGCTCACCGCCGTCGGGCTGGCCAAGCGGGCACACCGGATCTACCTGCCCGAGCCGCTCCGTCCGCTGCAGCGCACCCTGCGGCGCGGCGAGCGGACGCCGTTGTTCGGCACCGACGCCCAGCGGCGGAAAGTGTCGTTCTACCTGGCCCTCTCCGACCCGCTGCCGCCCGCCGTCGCCGACCCCGGCTCGTGCGTGGCCCGGATCGAGCTGTCCCTCGGCCCCCGCACGACGATCGGTGCGGCGACCGCCTTCGCGGACCGGGTCGCGGCTACCCTTCCGGCGTATGCGTCCGAACCGCACGTCGACCCGCGCGCGCCGCAGAACCTGATGCCGATCCGCAGCCTCGAGGCCGAGCTCCGGCGCCTGCTGGGCGCCCCGTCCATCATCCGGCCGCTCCTCGCGTCCGAGGCCGCGATCAGCCAACCCGGGAGCACCCGACCGGGCATCAGCCAGCGCGTCGCCGCGGGGTGACCCCCCGGCCCACGGGGGCCGCCGACGACGCGTCGTCTGCGGACCGGCTGGGTCCTCGGGCGCTCGGACGGGGTGCGGTCGTCCGCCCGGGGCAGCCGGCGCCCGACCGACTGGCTGCCGCGCCACGGGTGACGGTCGACCCGCAGGTCCTGGCGGCCCCAGAGGCGACCATCGACGTCCTGCACCGCCACTGGGTGGCCCGCACGCCGGTGGTCGTCGAGCTCGCCGTCGACCCCACCGCGCTGACGGCGCCGGAGCGGTCGACCGAGCCGGTGCACACCCACCCCGCCACGTTCGCGTTCCCCCGCGAGCGGCTCCGCCACCTGGTCTGGGCCAACACCGTCGACTGGCGCGACCGGCCGACCTGGTGGCACGCGGTCAAGGCGGTCCGCGCCGACCCGCGGCTGAGCCTCGGCGGCCCGGCCGACGTGCGCCTCGCCGACGGCACCCCCGCGTGGGTCGACGGGGGTCCGCGGGAGCCCGTCGACACCGAGCTCGCCGTCGTCCACCGCGACGACACCGAACGCGGACGGGCGGCGCCCCAGCGCCGTCGCCGCCCCGCCACCGAGGTCGAGGGGCTCGCCCCCGACCAGGCCGCCGCCGTGAACGCCTCGCTCGGTGCCGTCCGGGTCGCCGCGCCCGCGGGATCGGGGAAGACGCGGGTGCTGACCGCCAGGCTCCGGGAGCTCGTCGTCGGCCGCGGCGTCCCCCCCGACGCCGTCCTGGCGCTCGCCTACAACACCAAGGCCGCTGCTGAGCTCCGCCGGCGCAGCGGCACGGGACGGGCTGGCGCGGCGACGGTGCACTCCCACGCCCTGGCGGTGCTCCGCCGGCACGTCGGCGACGTGGTGGTGCTGGAGGAGCGCGACGTCCGCACCATCCTGTCCCGCCTCGTCGACCCCCCGCGGCGGGCGAACGTCGACCCGCTGCAGCCCTACATCGACGCCCTCGAGCGGATCCGCACCGCCCTGGTGGCCCCCGAGGTGGTCGAGGAGGAGCGCGACGACGTCGCCGACCTGCCCCGCGTGTTCGGCGCGTACCGCGAGCACCTGCGCCGCCGCGGGGCGGTGGACTTCCCCGAGATGGTGTACCGCGCGATCGAGCTGCTGCTCGCCGACCCGGGGGTCCGCGACGCCGAGCAGACCCGGGTCGGCCAGGTGCTCGTGGACGAGTTCCAGGACCTGACGCCGGCCTACCTGCTGTTCATCCGCACGCTCGCGAGCCCGCAGCTGCAGTGCTTCGGCGTCGGCGACGACGACCAGGTGATCTACGGCCACGCCGGTGCGACCCCCCGCTACCTGGTCGACTTCGACCAGCTCTTCCCCGGCGCGGAGGACCACCCGCTGACGGTCAACTACCGCTGCCCCGCGGAGGTGGTGGCAGCCGCCGTCCGGCTCCTCGACCACAACGCGGTCCGCCTGCCCAAGCAGATCCGCCCCGGACCCGGCGCGGCTGACACCCCCATCGCCGTCGAGCGCGTCCACACGACCGAGCAGGCGACGGCCGCGGGGGCCGCGGTCGCGGCAGCGCTCGCCCAGGGCGCGGAACCCGACGACGTGGCGGTCCTGGCCCGCATCCGCGTGGCCCTGCTCGGGACCCAGGCGGACCTCGCAAACCGCGGCATCGCCTGCCGCAGTCCGATCGGCGACTGGTTGCTCGAGCGCACCGGCGTCCGCGCTGCGCTCGCCTACCTGCGCCTCGCGACCGACGAGCGGATGTCCGGGGAGGACCTCGCCGAGGTCCTCCACCGCCCGCTCCGCCCGATCGCCGGCAGGATCCGCGACACCCTGCGGCCCCGGACGTGGACGCCGGACGCGCTCCGCCGGCTGGCTGACCAGACGCTCGACGGCCGTGCGCGACGGGCGTTCGCCGACCTCGCCCGGGACCTCGACTCCCTGCGCGCCCGCGCCCGCCGTCAGCCCACCACCGAGGTGCTGCGCTACATCGCCGACGTGATCGGGCTGGGCGAGGCGGCGGCGTCCCTCGACCACTCCGCCGGCGACCAGATCGCGGCCAGCCACCTCGACGACCTCGACGCCCTCATCCAGGTCGCCGACCACTGCCCCGACCCGGCGGCGTTCGGGCCGTTCCTGACCGGCGTCGTGCGCCAACCCCCCGTCGACGGTCCCGCCGTGACGCTCTCCACGATCCACAGCGTCAAGGGCCTCGAGTGGCCCCACGTGGTGGTCGTCGGCACGGTCGAGGGGGTCAGCCCCCACCGGCTGGCCACGAACGCACCCGCGCTCGAGGAGGAGCGACGCGTGTTCCACGTGGCGATCACCCGCGCCAGCCAGCAGCTGACCGTCGTCGCCCCCCGGACCGGGACCAGCCGGTTCGTCGCCGAGGTCCTCGGCGAGCCGACGCTCGTCGGCACGACCGCCGCCCCCCGCCCCACCGCCGGGCGCCCGACACCCCCGCGCACGGCGACGCCTCCCGCCAGGGGACCGCGTCCGGCCCGGTCGAGTCGTGCCAAGACCCCACCGGCGGCGACCCGGTTCCGCGCGGCGGAGGGGCTGGTCGTCAAGGCCTCCGGCGGCTTGGAGGGGACGATCGAGTCCGTCACCGACGACGGCGCGCTGGTCCGCACCGCCCACGGGTCCCTCCTGCGCCTCCGCTTCGGGTCGGAGGTCCGCGTCGACGGCGACTTCGGCACCCTCGTCAAGCCGTAGGTCTCACCGTCGGCCACCCTCCGCCGCACCTCAGGGGCAACCCTGACGGGGACATGTGCGGGAGGCCCCCGACAGACACCGAGGTGGCCGTTCCGTACCGTCTTGGGTGTCACGGAGGCCGTCCCGATCGGACGGCTCCACCCCACCCGAGTCACACGATGGAGACCCCTGCCATGACCGCCACCGCCGCACCGACCGCGCGCCGCCTGTACCGCTCGACCCGCGACAAGAAGGTCGCCGGCGTCTGCGGCGGCATCGCCGAGGCGATGGGGTGGGACGTGACCGCCGTCCGGCTCGTCGCCGCCCTCTCGATCCTCCTCCCCGGGCCCCAGGCGCTCGCCTACCTCGTCGCCTGGCTCGTCATGCCGACCGATCGGGAGGTCTACGGCTGGGACTCGTTCCGGTACGACTCCTCCTACGACACCGCCGAGGCCCCACCGGCCCCGCCCGTCGAGCCGGTCCCCCCGATGCCGACGCCGCCCCACACCGCCTGATCGTCTCCGTCCCTCCCCCCACGATGCCCGCGCACCGCGCGGGCCTCGTGCGCGTCGGGACGGCGTTCAGGAGGGGACCTGCGACTCCGGTGGGACGCGGCCCTTGAACTCGCGCATCGTGTCGTTGACGCCGAGGGCGTTGACGATCCGGTCGAAGACCCGCACCGGCAGGAAGTGGGCCGGGTACAGGAGGTTCACCGCGCGGGGCAGCGTCACCCGCCGCCGATCGGTGGCCACCGCGTCGATGACCCGGTCCGCCACGTGCTGTGCGTCGAGGATCGGCAGCAGCCAGGGCACCTTCGTCGCGACCCCGTCGAACATCCCGGTGTCGATGTAGAACGGGTTGACGATGGTCGTGCGGACGCCCGGCGCGAGCTCGGCCAGCTCCATCCGCAGCGACTCGTCGAAGCCGATCGCGGCGTGCTTCGACGCCGAGTACTCGACCAGGCGGGACACCCCGACCATCCCCGAGGCGGAGGCGATCGTCACGACGTGGCCCCGGTCCCGCGCGACCATCGCGGGCAGGAACGCCTTCGTGACCCAGAACAGGGCGAGGACGTTGACGCCCATCGTCAGCTCGATCAGCTCGTCCGGCGTCTCGAGCAGCGGCGCGCCGCCGCTGATGATCCCGGCGTTGTTCACGACGACGTCGGGGTCGCCGACCGCCTCGCGGACCTGGTCGGCCACCGCGGCGACGGCGTACCGGTCGGTGATGTCGACCTCGAAGGCGGCGTGCTCGCGACCCGTCGCGGCCTGCATCTCCTTCGCCACGATCCGCGCCCCCTCGAGGTTCACATCCAGGATCGCGACGGTCGCGCCGCGCGCGGCGAAGCCGAGGGCCATCAGCCGGCCGATGCCGGAGGCCCCCCCGGTGATCACGACGGTGCTCGAGCGGATGTCGGTCATGTGCGGCGGCTCCCTGCGACTGCTGGTAACACCGCAGTCTGCCCGACGGTGCCTGGCGCGGACAACCTCGACGCGGAAGAAGGGGTACTAGTCACAAGTGGCTATCGAATATGGTCTGTTCCGGCCATGGCGGCGTACGCCTCGACCGCGCAACCTGCGTAGCACCACCTGCTGGTCGGGGCGTACGCGGGAAGACGCGCAGTCACACGCCACCGGCCCGGTGCCCTGTCGAGCCTCCCGGAAGGTGTGCGGAGAATGAAGAGAGCTGTGTCCCGATCCGTCGTCGCGCTGGTCCTGGCCGCCGTCCTGGTCCTGGCGGCCGTGCCGGCGAGCGCCCAGGACGACGGCGGCCTCCCCATCGAGATCCCCGGCGTGGGGGAGATCACCGAGCTGGGCGACCTCATCGACATCCCCGGGCTCGATCCGCTGGACCCGATCCTCGACCCGGTGACCGGGATCATCGACGAGCTGGTCGCCGTGATCGACGACGTGCTGGCCGAGACGCCGCTGGTCAACCTCCTGGCGCTGCAGGGCGAGGACGCCATCGACGCCGCCGTCGCCTTCAGCCAGGCCACCTACGAGTCGAGCGGCACCGCCCTGATCGCCCGCGACGACCTGTTCGCCGACGCGCTGACGACCGGGGCGCTCCAGGGCATCTTCGACGCGCCGCTGCTGCTCACCGCCTCCGGCGACCTCGACCCGCGGACCGCCGAGGAGCTCGTCCGCCTCGGCGTCGAGCGCTTGGTCATCGTCGGCGGGGAGGACGCGATCAGCCCCCTCGTCCGCCAGAAGCTCGACATCGCCGGGATCGAGGTCGGCCGCGTCGGTGGACCGACCCGCATCGAGACCGCCGCGGACGCCGCGCTGCAGGCCGCGCCGGAGGCGACCACCGCGGTCCTGACCCGCGCCTACTCCACCGACGGCGATGACGCCCAGGCCTACGCCGACCTGCTGGCCGTGAGCCCCTGGGCTGCCCAGAACGGCTGGCCGGTCCTGCTCAGCCAGAGCGACGTCCTGACCGGGAGCACCCGCGACGCGATCGCCGAGTCCGCGCTCGAGGAGATCATCGTCATCGGCGGTGCCGCGGCGATCGCCGACGACGTCGTCGCCGAGCTCGAGGGGATGGGCCTGACCGTCCGGCGGGTCGCCGGCGAGACGCGCTTCGGCACTGCCACGGCCATCGCGGCCGAGCGTGGGTTCGCCGACTCCTCCGACGCCGACCGGCTGATCCTCGCCGAGGGGGCGAGCGTCCGCGACGACATCTGGGCCCCCGGCTTCGCGGCGGCCGCGCACGGCGCCCGCCACGACGCGCCGATCCTGTTGACGAACGACGCGACCCTGCCGGCCGAGACGATGCAGTTCATCACCGACGGCATCGCGGACAACCTGCTCGACGGCGGTCCCGCGGCGCTCTGCGCCAGCTTCGTGAACCCGCTGGCCTGCCAGGCCGCCGGCCTGCTGCTGCTCGGCAACCTCACCGACGCCCTCGACATCCTGGGGCTCGACCTGACCGACCTGGCCAACCTCGAGGAGCTGCTCGACTCCCTCGGCCTGGGTGACCTGGCCGCGGTGCTGGACGCCGCGGACGGCGTCGTCGACGGGGTCATCTCCGGCGTCGCCGCCGGCGACCTCGAGGCCCTCGTCGAGGCGCTGGCCTCCTCGGGCACCGAGATCGAGGGGCTCGTCAGCGGGCTGGTCGGATCGCTGCCCGGCGGCGACGGCGGATCTGGCGTCGAAGACGTCGTCGGCGACATCATCGACGGGGTCGGCGGCCTGGGTGACGTGCTCGGCGGCGCCGAGTCCGGGGACTCCCCGGCCGACATCGTCGACGGACTGCTCGGAGGCCTGGGCGGCGGCTGATCACCCCGCCCACGACCTCGCCCCCACCCGCGACCCGGCGTCCTGCACGCCGGGTCGTGGCGTGTCCGGGGTGTGGCGGGCGTCCGGGGACGATCAGAGGCCGGCCAGCCAGCGCTCCCCGACCCGCAGGCGCCGTTCGAGGTCCTCGACCGTCGCGTCGGCGATCCGCCGGATGCCGGCCTTCTTGTTCAGCTCGGCGTTGACCGCGCGGTGGTCCAGGTTCGCGCGTCGGGCCAGCACCCGCGCCAGGTCGGCGTTGCGCTGGCGCATCTGCGCCTTGGTGACGTGGCGGGCGGGTCGCCCCGCGCCGTCGACCGGGTCCGGTGGCACCGCCCCCGACATCGTCGGCGGCGGGAGCAGCTCCAGGGGCACCCCCTCGACGTCGGCCTGGGGGAACGGGTTGGTGTCGAACCACTCCGGCTCGGCGGTGTCCGTCGTCGCCGTGGAGGCGACCGCCTGGAACAGCGACATCTGCTCGGCGTCGTCGGCGAGCATCGCGGCGAGCGGATCCTCGACGCCGTCGCCCTCCTCCGCGTCCTCCTCCCGGCGCTTGAGGAGGTGCCGCCGGGCCTCGGCGATCCCGAGCGCGTGGGCGCGCAGGCGGGGGTCGTCGGGCAGGAACATGACCGACCGCTGGCCCCGCGTGTCGGTCGTCACCCGCACCAGCCGGCCGACGGCCTGGCGGAAGAACAGCTCGGTCGCGGTCGTCGTGGCGTACACGCCGACCCGCAGGCGGGGGATGTCCACGCCCTCCGACACCATCCGCACCGCCACGATCCAGGGCCGGGAGGACTCGGCGAACGCGGCGATCTTCGCCGACGCCGCCGGGTCCTCGGAGGTGGCGACCACGGCGTCGACGCCGCACCGCTCGCGCAGCAGGCGGGCGACGCCGCGGGCGTGCTCGGTGTCCATCGTGATCGCGAGCCCGCCGGCGGAGGGGTGGGTCCGCCGCACCCGCATGAGCGCCTGGTTGGCGCGGGTCAGCACCGTCGGCAGCCAGTCACCCTCGACGCTGAGGGCGGTCCGGAGGCGCTGGGCGGTGAGCGTCCGGTCGAGCTGGTCGGCGAACGTGGCCTGGTGGTGCGAGCCGTCCGGCGCCACCCACTCCATGTCCCCGTCCACGCGGGGGAAGTAGACCGGCCGCACCACCCCGTCGGCCAGCGCGGTGTCGTAGCCGTACTCGACATCCGGGACGGCCTCGTCCATCTCGTAGCGGACGAACGGGATCGCCTGGGTGTCGGACCTGAACGGCGTCCCGGACAGCGAGATGCGCCGCCGCGCCCCGGCGAAGGCGAGCGCGGTCCCGTCCCCCCACGCGCGCTCGTCGCCCGCGTGGTGGATCTCGTCGAGCACGACGACGCCGTCGGCCACCCGTGTCGCCAGGTCCGCCGCGGCGCTCGCCACCTGCTGGTAGGTCGTCACGATCCCGTGCATGTCCGCCCCGAAGGCGGTGCCCGGGACCCACTCCGGATCGAGGTGGAGGCCGAGGCGCGCCGCCGCCCCCGCCCACTGGACCTTCAGGTGCGCCGTGGGGGCGACCACGACCGCGGGACCGGGGCGGTCGGACAGCTCCGCGGCCAGCGCCGCCAGCGCGAAGGTCGTCTTCCCCGCGCCGGGGGTGGCCACGGCCAGGAAGTCCGGGTGCGGGTGGGCGGACAGCGCGATCAGGGCGCGCTGCTGCCAAGGGCGGAGGAGGAGTGCGGGCACGGAGGCACGCCAGGATGCCAGCCGCCCCGGACACCACCAACCGGCCGTCCACAGCCTCGACGTGGTGGCATGCTCTCGGCTGACGGACGCGGACGACCGCGTGGATGAGGTGGATCCGGAGGCCAGCATGGCGGTGTCGGGACGGGCGGTGTCGGGACGGGCGGTGGCGGTCGCGGTCGTGGTGGCGGTGATCGCGGTGCTGGGGGCGTCGGCGCCGGACGTGCCCACCGAGGGGTGGGGGTTCGGCCCGACCCCGGACGGCATGGTCATGACCGACGACCGGATCGACGACGACATCGACCGCCTGGCCATGTGGATCGACGACGAGACCGAGGCGGCCCTGCGCGACGCCGGCTTCATGCGTCGCGAGTCGCGGTCGTGGTACGCGGAGAAGCTCGGCGGCCTGGACGTCGTCGTCATCGCGGCAGCCGACCCCGAGCGGCTGCACGCGGCCTTGGACGCGGCGTCACCCGCAGGTCCGGGACGGCCCTACGACCTGATCCCCGGCGCGCTGCTCCGACCGCGGACCGGCCCGCTCGGCGACGGGGCGATCAACCACACCTACGAGGTGGCCTACGTCGACGGGCCCTTCCTCGTCCAGGTCGCCGGCTGGGGCTACAACATGCCGACCGCCCGGGTCTACACCGAGCAGGCCATCAGCGCCCAGCTCGAGGCGATGGGGTCCACGATCGCCTACGACCCGATCGAACGGGTGCCGGGCATCGCGACCCTCCCAGCCACCTGACGGCCGCCACCTGCGGCTTAGCGGTACCGCTTGGGCACGCGGCGCATCTGCGGGCCCTTCGGCATCGGCGCGTCGGAGGCGCGGAGCGCATCCAGCTTGCGGTGCAGCGGCCCGACCTCCTTCGCCTTCAGCTGGTTCGGCAACCGCGCCATGTGCATCGCCAGGCGCTGCAGGGACACCTGGTCGTCAGCGGTCCCCACGAACACCGCCTGCACCTCGACCTCGCCGGCCGCCCGCTCGAAGCGGCGCCGCTCCTTGGCCATCAGCTGGCGCAGCCGGGCCGGGGAGTCCCCCTCCGCGACCAGCACCACGCCGGGACGGCCGACGACCAGGTGGATCATGTCCTGGCGGCGGTTGAAGGCCACGGCCGGGGTGACCTGCCACGCACCGCGCATGTTCTGCAGCACCGCCGCGGCCGCACCCGGCTGCCCCTCGATCGAGGACAGCTGGTAGCGCTGCGCCTTCCGCCCGAGGACGATCAGCGCGGTCAGGATCGCGAACAGCACACCGATCGGGATCCACAGCCACATGGGCCCGAGGAGCACCCCGAGCAGCACGAAGGCCACGAGGGTGAGGCCCACCGCGCCCGCCAACGTCGGCACGAGCGAGCGGTCGTTGGCGCGCACGACGTTGAACGTCGTGAACAGCTGTCTGATCTGGTCCATTGGTGACGAACTCCTTACGGGAGCCAGATGCTAGCGGCGTCGCGAAAGGCTACGGACCGCGGCGCGGTTGAGCCGGCCACACCACACCTACCGAGGCGGTCCCCGCACATGAGCACCACAGCCAAGTCCCTCATCGCCGTCGCAGCCGTCGTCGTGCTGGCGGTCGCCTTCTGGCTGATCCGACCGCTGTTCGTCGACACCGTCGTCGACGAGGAGTTCCCCGTCTCCTCGAGCGCGACCGAGGACGGCGACGCCGCCGGCGGCACCGCAGGCGAGGACGAGGCCTTCCCCCTGTCGGCGGGCGCCGAGGTCCCCGACGACATGACCCAGGAGGAGGTCGAGGCGGAGATGGAGGCCGCCGCGGCGGCACCGGACGTCGAGGAGGTCGAGGACATGCCGGAGGGGGAGCCGACCGTCCTCTCGACCGGCAGCTTCGGCGGGGCTGACAGCGCCCACTCCGGCGCCGGCACCGCGACGATCTACGCGCTGGCCGACGGCAGCCACGTGCTCCGCTTCGAGGACTTCGAGGTCACCAACGGCCCGGACCTGCGGGTCTACCTGGCCCCGCTCGACGCCGATGGCCAGCCCCACGTCGGGGAGGGGGCCGTCGAGCTCGGACGGCTCAAGGGCAACATCGGCAACCAGAACTACGACATCCCCGCCGACGTCGACCTGAGCCAGCCCCTGGGCGTCGTCATCTACTGCCAGCCCTTCAGCGTGACCTTCGCGACGGCACCCCTCGCCGCCTGACCCCCGCCGCCCGACCAACGCCGTCTGCTCGGCACCACCTCCCACACCTCGCCGTCGCGCGGGTGCACACTCCCCCCATGACCTCGACGCCCCCCGCCTGTGGCGGGGGGCGTCGCCAACTCCGGCGCTCGGCGATCCCGCGTGCGCTGGCGGTGCTCGTCGTGGTCGCGGCGATCGCGACGGGCTGCACCGCTGCAGAGGAGGAGCTGCCGCGCTGGGCGACCGCGACCGCTCGCCCTGCCCCCGAGCCGAGCGTGGACGCCCCCGCGACGGCGCCGGGCGACGACCTGCGCGTCACCGAGGTGATCGGCACCGAGCCCGTCACCGTCGAGGTCGGCCCAGAGGACGTGTCGTGGAGCATCGGCGTGATCGCCCCCACGGCCGACGAGCTGGTCGGCATCCGGCGGGTGGTGGACCCGGCCGGTGAGGTCCGCTACCTCGCCGACCTCCGCAACGAGCTGCTGCTCGTCGACGAGCTGCACCCGCGCGTGCTCGCGGACGCCGGGGCGGTCGGGTTGTACGTCACCTCCGAGCCGGGCGCTCCGCTCGCCGCCGGCACCTGGACCGTCGACGTGGTCGCGAACGCCGGCACCCCGACGTCGCGGGTGGTGGTCCGCTCCGCCGCGGACGTCGACGCCGCGCCGCAACGCCTGGACGTCGTCGTCTGGGCCACCGCGGAGGTGCCTGAGCCCGCCGCGCTGGCCGCTGCCTGGCGGGCGGCGGCCGACGGGGTGCTGGGCCCGCACGGGATGGCGATCGGCCGCCTCGAGGTCGTGCCGGCGCCGGAGGGGGCCGCTGGCCCGTTCCGGACCCTCGGCGTCGACGGGCTCGCCGCACCGGTCCACGCGGCCTGCGACGCGGCGGCCGAGGCGACCGGCGCCGACCCCCGGACCGCCGTGGTCGTCCTCAGCGAGCGGATCGGGGAGGGGGTGCTGACGGCGGCGGCCGGCGCCGGCCCCGGCGGGGTTGCCTACCGAGCCCCGGACGGCGACATCGAGGGGTACGCCGTCGCCACCCCCGGCACCCCGGTCACCGGTCCGGCCAGCCACGCCTGCGTCGCGGTCAGCGCCGGCGACGACCCGACCGCGGTCGGCCTGGTCGCCCTCCACGAGGTGCTGCACCAGGCCGGCATCACCCGCCACACCACCGAGCGGACCGGTCGGGACTTCGACCGGCTCGCCGACACCCCTGAGTGCCCCCTCGATCCCCATGACGCCGACGGCGACCTCGAGGTCACCCGAGCTGAGTGCACCGGCCTGGACGCGGACAACCTCATGTTCTGGGCCGTCGGGGGGACCGCCCTGACCGACGACCAGGCCTGGCGGATCCGGCGCCACCCCCTCCTCCACCCCGAGGGCTGAGGGCCCGCCCCGGACCCACGGATCGACTCCGACGTCAGCCCGCCCCAAGGCTTCCGGATGACCCCCGGGCACGGATCGACTCCGCAGCAGGCCGGCCTGGAGGTGGTCGATGCACATCCGTGGGAGGAACCCCAGGTCAGGCGCGTTCCCTGACGCGACGCGGAGTCGATCTGTGGGATCACGGAGTCGATCCGTGCCCCAGGGGAGGGTGAGGGGCGCACGCCCCCGGACCGGTCAGTCGAGGGCCGGGATGCCGCCGCCGGTCTGGACCGCCCACAGCGCGGCGTACCGCCCGCCGGCGGCGACCAGCTCGTCGTGGGTGCCGGCCTCGACGATCCGGCCCGCGTCCATCACGTGGATCCGGTCGGCATGGACGATCGTGGACAGCCGGTGGGCGATCACGATGGTGGTGCGGCCCCGTGCCACGGTGGCGAGGGAGCGCTGGATCGCGGCCTCGGTCTCGTTGTCAACTGCGGACGTGGCCTCGTCCAGCAGCAGGATCGCGGGGTCCCGGAGGATCGCGCGGGCGATCGCGAGGCGCTGGCGCTGCCCGCCGGACAGCTTCTGGCCGCGCTCGCCGACAACGGTGTCGTACCCCTCGGCCAGCTGCTCGACGAAGCCGTGGGCCTCCGCGAGCTCCGCCGCCCGCCGGACCGCCGCGTCGTCCGCCGACGGGTTGCCGTAGCGGATGTTCTCCGCGACCGTGCCGTGGAACAGGAACACGTCCTGGCTGACCAGCCCGAAGCGGCTGCGCAGGTCGTGCAGCCGCAGCTCGCGGACGTCGACCCCGTCGATCCGCACCGCCCCGCCCGTGACGTCGTACAGGCGCAGCAGCAGCCGGATGACCGTGGACTTCCCCGCCCCGGTGGCGCCGACGACGGCGTGCAGCTCGCCGTCGGGGACGTGCAGGTCCAACCCCTCCACCACCGGCGCGCTGCCCGGGTAGGCGAAGGTGACATGGTCGAGCTCGACCTCCCCACGGACCGGCTCGGCCAGCGCCCGGTCGCCGTCGGCGATGTCCGGCTGGTGCTCGAGCAGGTCCATGACCCGCCGGGTCGAGGCCATCGCCCGCTGGTACTGGTCGAAGACCTCACCGAGGGCGGTCAGGGGCCACAGCAGCCGCTGGGTGATGAAGATCAGCGTCGAGTAGACCGCCACCTCCATGACCCCGTCGAGGGTCTGGAACGCGCCCAGCACCAGGATGGCGGTGAAGCTGAACAGGATCGCCATCCGGATCAGCGGGATGAACGCCGACGACGGTCGGATGGCCCGGTCGTTGGCGGCGACGTAGTCCGCCGAGGCGGTCCGGACCCGCTCGATCTCGCGGTCCTCGGCGGTGAAGGACTTGATCGTCGCGATGCCGCCGAGCGCGCCGGCCAGGGTGGCGTTCAGCTCCCCGACGTGGCGGCGCACCGACGCGTACAGCGGCTCGAGGAGCCGCTGGAACCGGAAGCTCCCCCACAGGATCACCGGCATCGGGGCGAACGCCCACCAGGCGATGGAGGGGGCGACGACGAACATGTAGCCGCCGATCGCCACGACCGTGACCGCGACCTGCAGGATCTCGTTGGCCCCGCGGTCGAGGAACCGCTCGAGCTGGTTGATGTCGTCGTTGAGCACCGCCATCAGCCCGCCGGTCGACGCCTCGGCGAAGACCGCTTGGTCCTGGCCCATCACGTGGGTGAACGCGTCGACGCGCAGGTCGTGCTGGATCCGCTGGGCGAGCCGGCGCCACGACACGGCGTAGAGGTACTCGAAGATGCTCTCGAGGATCCACACCACCGCGCTCAGCACGGCGAGCGCGACCACCTGGGAGCGGACGTCCTCCACGCCGAACGCCGAGAGGAACGAGTCCTCCCGCCGCACCACCACGTCGACGGCCACGCCGATCAGCAGCGGCGGCGCGATGTCCATCAGCTTGTTGCCGACGCTCATCAGCGACGCGTAGACGATGTAGCCGCGGTGATCGGTCGCATGGCGCCAGAGGCGCATCAGCGGGTGCATGGCGCCAGTCTGCGCCCTGGGTCCCCACCCGGCAGATCCACCGCGGGAACCGTCGATCGACCGGGTCCGTTCACCTCCCGTTCACCCCGGGGGTTTCCAAGGAGCACCCCGACGCCCTAGCTTCCAGCCGTCCCGCAACACCCCCGATCGAACGAGGCAATACGCATGACTGCACGAACGCGCCCACTGGCGCTGGCGGCACTGGTGTCGCTCGTCGCGGCGCTGCTGGCCGCCGCCCCACTGGTCGAGCCCGCAGACGCCGCGAATGACTTCAGCCAGGTCGAGAGCACCCGCGTCGCCGGCGACGACGCCATCGGCACGGCCATCGCGCTGGCCGAGACGGCGTACGAGTCCGCAGAGACCGTCTTCCTGGCCCGCGCCGACGACTACGCCGACGCGCTGACCGGGTCGACGCTGGCCGCCGCCGCGAACGCCCCCATCCTGTTCACCGACTCCGCGTCGCTCTCCGAGGGCCTCCTGCCCGCCGTCCAGCGCCTCGGCGCCGGCGAGGTCGTCATCCTCGGCGGCGTCGCCGCCGTCAGCCAGGACGTCGAGGACGAGCTGACCGGCGCCGGGCTGAGCGTCCGCCGCGTCGCCGGCGACACCCGCTTCCAGACCGCCCTGCAGGTCGCCGGCGAGCTGATCGGCGAGCAGATCCCCTCCACCGTCTTCTTCGTCGAGGGCGAGAACGCCGACGCGACCCGCGGCTGGCCCGACGCGATCAACATCGCCGCCGTCGCCGCCGCCACCGGCCAGCCGATCCTGCCGGTGAACGCCGAGTTCGTGCCCGAGGTCATCCAGGGCGCCTGGGACGCCTGGGCCGCAGAGGGCGCCACCGGCATCATCGTCGGCGGCACCGCCGCCGTCGGCGAGGACGTCGCCACCGCGCTGCAGGGCGAGGCCGAGGACCCGCTCGCCCGACTGGCCGGCGACTCCCGCTTCGGCACCTCCGCCGCGGTCTACAGCTACGCGGTCTCCGAGGCCCTGATGGACCCGTCGGTCCGCTACGTGATCCCCGGCGGCTCGTTCGTCGAGGGTCTCGCCGCCGGCGCGGTCGCCGGTGCCCAGGGCCACCCGACCGTCATGGTCGACTCGGTCGACCCGGCGGGGTCCCCGCAGACCATCGAGCTGCTCGGCTCCGCGCTCGACACCGTCGACAGCCACGTCCTGGTCGGCGACGCCGACGCGATCAGCGAGTCGGTGGCCGACGCCATCGGCGCAGCCGCCACCCCGGCGGAGGTCGACGCCGACGTCTGCCTGACCCTGCTGCACCACAACGACGGCGAGTCCCAACTGCTGGGCACCGGCGCCGACGAGTCCTTCGGCTCGCTCGCACGCCTGGTGACCCTGGCGAACGCCGAGCAGGCCGCGGCCGAGGAAGCCGGCTGCGCTGCCGTGACCGTCACCTCCGGCGACAACTTCCTCGCCGGTCCCGAGCTGAGCGCGTCCGACCCCCTCGCCGAGGAGGGTCAGATCCTGGACGCGATCGGCCTGTCCGAGGTCGGCTACGACGCGCTGGCCCTGGGCAACCACGACTTCGACTTCGGACCGGACTTCGCGGCCCGCTTCATCACCTCCTTCGAGGGCGAGGACGCCCCGCCGTTCCTGTCGGCGAACCTCGACTTCTCCGAGGAGCCGGCGCTCCAGGCGCTGGTCGACGAGGGGCGGATCGCCCCGCGGGTCACCGTCGACGCCGGCGGCACCCCGGTCGGCATCATCGGTCTGGTCACCCCGGGCCTGCGGTCGATCTCCTCGCCGCGCGACGTCGTCGTGCTGCAGAACATCGTCGAGATCGTCCAGGGCGAGATCGACGAGCTCACCGCCGAGGGCGTCGAGCACATCGTCCTGATCAGCCACCTGCAGGGCCTGGGCGAGGACTTCGACCTGATCCCGCAGCTGTCCGGCCTGGACGCGGTCGTCGCTGGTGGCGGTGACGAGGTCCTGGCCGACCCCGCCGACCCGCTGGTCCCCGGGGACACCTTCAGCGTCGCCGACTCCTACCCGGTCGAGCTGACCGACGCCGACGGCGAGGTCGTCCCGACCGTGACCACGGCCGGCGACTACAAGTACCTCGGTCGACTGACCCTGTACTTCGGCGAGGACGGCGAGCTGCTCGCCGACACCCCGTACGACGACGGCACCTCCCGGATGCTGCGCATCGCCGACGAGTCCCTCCCCGGTGGCGTCGCCCGCGACGAGTCGGTCGTGGCGGACGTCGAGGCGCCGGTGCGCGAGTTCGTGGCCGACCTGGCCGAGAACGTGATCGCGATGTCCGAGGTCGCCCTCGACGGCGCCCGTCCGAACATCCGCCAGACCGAGACCAACCTCGGCAACCTGGTCGCCGACGCCCACCGCTTCATCGTCGGCACCTACGGCGGCGAATTCGGCATCGACACCAGCCAGCCGATCGTCGGCCTGCAGAACGGCGGCGGCATCCGGAACAACTCGGTGATCCCCGCCGGGGACATCAGCGAGCTGACGACCTACGACGTGCTGCCGTTCGCGAACTTCATCGCGGCGGTGCCGGACTTCAGCGCCCAGCAGCTGAAGGACGTGCTCGAGCGCGCCTACTCCGACGTGGAGAACGCCAACGGCGCCTTCGCCCACGTCTCCAACCTGGTCATCGAGGTCGACCTGTCCCAGACCGCCCAGGAGGTCGAGACCGACGACGAGGGCACCGTGACCATCACCACCCCGGGTGAGCGGGTCCGGTCGGTCACGCTCGCCGACGGCACCCCGCTGGTCGCCGACGGCGAGGTCGTCGACGGTGCTCCCGCGGTCACGCTCGCGTCGATCGACTTCAGCATCCGCAACGGCGACGCCTACCCCTTCAACCTGGAGGAGGGGGAGTTCACCCCCGTCGGCGTCTCCTACCAGCAGTCGATCGCCGAGTACATCCAGACCCCCGTCGAGGACGGTGGACTGGGCAACCTCGTGAGCGCTGAGGCGTACCCCGAGGGCGGCGAGGGCCGCATCACCATCACCGGCGAGGCTCCCGCGGAGTAGGCAGCCCCACCGATCCAGAGCACGACGGGCCCCGGCGATCGCCGGGGCCCGTCTCGCCTGTGCGGCCCGCATCGCATGTGCGCCCCGTGGCCACTGTGTCGGTACGCCCGCCAGGTCGGCGGGTGGACCGACACACCGTGCGGTGGTCGGACCGGCACCGGGTCGTTCGGCCCTGGCGCCCGTGGCGGGGGAGGGGCAGGGGCGCTGAGCCGCCGGCGCGCGGGCCTCAGCGCCGGACGAGGTCGACGACCCGGACCTCGGTCCCGCGGAGCAGGTCCGCGACGATCACCCCGGGGTCGGCGACGCTGACCTGCTCGAGCAGCACGTGCTCGTGGACGAACTGCTCGACCCGACCGGCGGCCACCCGCTCGGCGATCGCGTCCGGGTCCGGTGTCCCCTCGGCCAGGGCGTCGGCGAGCGCGGCGGCGTGCACCTCTGCCAGGACGTCGGCGGGCACCTCGGCCCGCGACAGCCACCGCGGCCGGCACACCGCCACCTGCAGGGCTAGCGGGGCGATCAGCTCCGCCGCCCACGGGCCGCCCTCGAGGGTGACCAGCCCGGGATCCGGCGCGGGCCAGGACCTCGCCGGTGGCGCGTCGACGCCGCCCACGTCGAGCGGGGAGGACCGGCTGCCGCGGAGGGCCGCCATGCGGAGCGCGCGGTCGCTCGGACGGCGCTCGGCGAGCCGGGCGGCGAGCACCCCGAGCCGACCGCCCGCCCCCCGAGCCCCCTCGATCACGTCCCACGCGGCGGGGACCACCAGCTGGCCGAGCGCGTTCAGGGCGGCCAGGCGGACCCCCTCGTCAGGATCCTGCGCCGCCGCGATCAGTGCCGGCGCCGCGGCGTCCGCCGTGGGCGATCCGATGTAGCCGAGGGTGTCGGCGGCGTGCTGGCGCACCGCGGCCGTGGCCCCGGCTCGCAGCGCGCTGACGAGCGGTGACACGGCCACGTCGCCGAAGTCGGTGAGGGCGACGGTCAGGCTGTTGCGGTGCGCCGACGACCCGCGCGACAGCTCGGCGACGAGGGCGGGGACCACGGCGGGGTCGCCGCACTGCGCGGCGGCCCAGTAGGCGCGGGAAGCGACGACGTCGATGGGGTCCGCCATGAGCGGTACCAGGCGCGCGCCGTCCTCGCGCGCGCCGAGCTTGCTGACCGTGTGCGTGGCTTGCAGCCGCGCGAGCCAGCGCGGGCTGGCGAGCGCCTCGCGGACCAGCGGCATCGCCGCGTCGGCCATGCGCAGCACGGCCCAGGTCAGCGTCTCGCGGATCGAGAAGTCCCGCTCGACGCCGAACCGGGCGACCAGGGCGGGGGCGGCCTCGGCGTGCCGGCTCTCGCCCAGCTCGAGGGCCATCCGCAGCCGGACGTCGGGGTCGGGGTCGCCGAGGAGGGCGATCGCCGTGCGGGTGGTCGGTGATGCGATGTCCACGGTCAGCGGTCCTGGTAGGCGGCGAGGAGGGCGAGCACGGCGGCGGTGTCGGCGGGCGGGCCGACGACCACGACCTTCAGCCGGTGGTGGTCGGGCTCCTGGATGGCATCGAGGCGGAGCCTGGTCCCGGCGCCGCGCTCACGTCCCATCGCGCTCGCCGTGAGCAGGGTCGTGATCCGGTCCGCGCCGTCGCGGTCGATGGGCTGGATGTCGATGACGCAGGTGACGTCCGTGCGCGGCGGCCCGTTCGGCGTCGTGCTGCCCGGCCCGTCGGCCGGCCGGCCGGCAAACGCCTCGAGGTCCTCCGGCGCGATCCGGTACCGGTTGCCGATCCGGACGGCGTCGAGCTTCCCCTCGCGGATGTAGCGGCGGACCGTCCGGACGTGGAGCCCGAGCAGCTCGGCCACGTCCTCCGGCGAGTGGAACCGCTCCGGATCCGTCATCGTGTTCCCTATTGTTACTTCCGATGCCATCGCTACGGCATGGAGAGTAACAGTGAGGAAGTGGCCGCTCTAGACCTCGAACACCGACCAGCAGATGTCGTTCCGCGCCCGCTGGTCGTCGAGGACGAGCTCGCGGACCGCGTCGGGGAGCTGCTCGCGCTGCCAGCGGCACTCCCGTCGACCGGCCGCCGCCCCCTCCCCCTCACCCGCGGCAGCTTGGACCGCCTTGATCGCGTACGCGGCCGCGCCGAGGTCGTGCTCGGCGACGTGGGGGACGCAGGCGGCCTGCCCGGCGGCGTAGGCGGCGAACCGGGGTGCCCCGCGCAGCGGTCGTGCGGCGCCCATCGCGTGGCCGCCGGCGGCGCGTGACCGCATCATGGTGACCTCTCCGCGGGTCCAGCGGCGAGCGTGCTCGATCGCCTCGCGGGGTCGGGGGTCGTCGGGTCGCGCCTCCTCGAACAGGTGCAGCACGTGCTCGGCGCACGTGGCCGCCCACAGGGCCAGGAGGTGGTGGTCGGCATCGGTCAGCGTCCCACCACGGCGGATCGTGATGAGGCGGGGGTCCCGGACCTCCGGCAGGATCACGACCCGGGCGGCCTCAGTCCCAGCAGAGGCAGAACAGGTGACCGGCGGGGTCGGTGAACACCCGCCAGTTGTCGCCCGGCTGCACGTCGTGCTTCCGCGCGCCGAGGGCGAGCACGGCCTGCTCGGCGTCCTCGAGCGCCGACTCCTCCACCGTCACGTCGAGGTGGTACTGCTGCGGGACATCCGGCTCGGGCCACGTCGGTGGCCGGTGGTCCTCGGCCAGCTGGAAGCTGAGGATCACGGTGTCGCCGTCGCGGAGGTTGACCCACTCCTCGTCGGCGTAGGTGATCTCCCCGCCGACCAGCTCGCGGTAGAACGCGGCGAGGGCCTGGGGGTCCGGGCAGTCGAGGACGATCGAGCGCATGGTGGCGATCCGGGGCATCCGCGCATCGTGACAGACTCCGCCCGCCGCCGCCCGCGTGGCCCGTCAGCGGGTCCGGTAGCGGGTGTGGACGAGACCGCTGTCGAAGGCGCGGTGCTCGACGAGGGCGAGGTCGAGGCGCACGCCGTCGGGGAAGAACGGCGTGCCACCGCCGACCGCGGTGGTGGTCGTGAACAGGTGGAACTCGTCCACCAGGCCGGCGGCGATCGCCTGCGCGGCGAGGGTCGGGCCGTCGATCGTGAGGTCGTGGTCGGATGACTCCTTCAGCGCGCGGACCGCGTCGGGGTCGAAGGTCCGCTCGATCCGGGTCCTCGCGCTCGAGACCGAGTCGAGGGTCGTGGAGAACACGACCTTGGCGGCGGCCTGCCAGTCCCGGGCGTACTGCACGATGTGCGGTGGCGCGTCGGGATCCTCGTGGGCCGTCTCCCAGAAGACCATCGTCTCGTACATCCGCCGGCCGTAGAGGTACGTGCCGACGTGGCGGAAGGCGTCGCCGATGTAGGTGTGCACCTCCTCGTCCTCGGCGCCGAAGCCGAGGTCGCCCTCGGCCGCGATGGCGTAGCCGTCGAGTGAGGTGATCATCCCGTAGATGAGCTTGGCCACGTGGGTCTCCTCCGAGCGTGGTGGGGTGGCGGGTCGTCGACTGTCCGACGGGAGCCGCGGGCGGATCTCATCGCCCCTGCAACGCGCCCCACCGGCGCCGCAGACGGCGGTGGCGGTGGCGGAACAGCGCGCGGACGACGGCCAGCAGCACCGCACCGGTGCCGGGCACCCGCGGCTCGAAGGCCACCCGGTCGATGACGGTGCACCGCCCCTCACCCGCGGGGGACACCTCGCGGTCGAGGTGCCACCGCCGCAGCGCCCGCATCTGCGCGCGCTCGCGGACCCCGGCCGCGGGCCCGCTGTCATCGATCGACAGGATGCCGATGTCGTCGGCGTCGATCGGCAGCACACCGAAGAGCAGCAGCCACGAGCGGCCCAGCCGCGCGGGCGGCTCGACCGCGGCAAGGTCGAGTGGACCCCCGCGAGGCGTGGTCATGCGGAGGAGGGGGCGGAGCTCGCCCTCGATCCCCTCCCACGTCGTCGCCGCCCGCCAGACCTCGGCCGCACCGGCCGCCAGCACCGAGCGCTCCTCGACTGCGAACACGCGTGAGATGCTGCCACGCCGGGCCATCTGGTGGGCGGCCGGGCGCTGCCCTGCCGATGACCCCCCCGGGGACGGACGCGTCAACTCGGTGGATCCCAGGGGAGAGGAGGCCCGGGCACGTCGTCCCGTCCACGGTCGAGTGGACTGCGCGTCGTCCGGTCGAGCTGCGTGGGCGACTGCGCGAAGGCCCTGAGGGTCCGCGGTGGCGTGCAGGAGGTGGGTCCGCGTCACCCGACGCCGTGCAGCCGCGCCCGGTTCGGACCCGACATGGTGCAGGTCACGCCCGCGACCCAGACCGACCGGGCCGATCAGTACCGGTCCGGGGTCTCCGCGCAGTCGGCGTCGACGATGGCGCGCATGGCCTCGCCCACGCAGCGGAGCTGCTCGGGCGTGAGGTGGTCGAGGACGAGGGCGCGGACGGACTCGACGTGGCTCGGCGCCGCCTCCTCGATGCGGCGGCGGCCCTCGGGGGTCAGCACGGCGTAGGCGCCGCGGGCGTCGGTCTCGCACGCCTCGCGCTGGACCAGGCCGCGGCTCTCCAGCCGGCGGAACCGGTAGGTCACGTGGGCCTTCGGGACCCGGAGGACCCCGGCCAGCTCACCGAAGCGCAGGCGGTCGTCCGGCGCCTCGGACAGCATCGCGAGGATCGCGTAGTCGTCCACCGAGAGGTCGTGGGCGGCCAGCATGTCCGCGTTCAGGCGGCGGTTCAGGAGCGTGATGGCCGTCACGAGCGCGCGCCAGTGCCGCTGCTCCTCCTCGGAGAGCCACGTGACGTCCTTCTCGGTGGCCTGCATGGACCCACCCTATCCGTTCAATAGTCGGAATTCATACGAGTGGCTCCACCGCCTAGCGGGCCGCGATCCAGAGGAGCGCGAGGGCGGCGGTGAACGCCGTGGCCAGCGCCGCCGCAAGCATGCCACCCAGCAGGGCGAGGGTGGCGAGGCGGGACGGATCCCCTGCCACCGCCACGTCCTCACGTCGCGCCCGCACCGCCAGGACGATCCCCGCGACCGCCACGACGAGCCCCACGACCGGCAGCCCGGTCAGCGCGAGCGCCAGCGCGCAGACCACCACCGCGCGGCGGGCCGAGGGTCGACCGCCGGCCCACATCTCGCGCGCACCGGCGATGACCCCGGCCCGCCCCTCGGGCGCACCCGTCATGGATGTGCCGGGCCCGCGGCGCCCCCGCGCCGGGGGTCGCCCTCGGCCCCGTCGGGCGTCGCCACCGACACGCCGCCGAAGAAGTGGTTGCGGGTCTGCCAGCGGACGACCTCGTAGCCCACGGCGGTGAGCCGGTCGACGTCCTCGTCGGGCAGGTGCGGCTCGACGTGGACGAGGTGGCCGATGCGGTGGGCACGGGGGAGCTCGACCGCCGCCACCGGGTCGAGCCCGCGCAGGATGCCCTCGGCCACGCGCAGGACGGCGCTCGGGATCCGGCTGCCCCCGGCCGCACCCAGGGCTGCCACCACGCCGTCGGGACCCTCGATGACGATCGGCGCCATCATCGAGCCCATCCGCGCCCGGGGCCGCAGCGGGCCGCGCTGCAGATCGACCTCGCCCAGCATCGAGTTCAGCTGCGAGCCGTGGAACCAGTCGCCGGTCCCGAGCCCCAGGCTGGCGGTGACCGCGCACGCCCCGCCGTCGCCGTCCACCACGGCCAGGGACGTCGTGCCGAGGACGTGCTGGGGGAGGGGGCCCTGGACCGCGACGACGGAGAGGAGGGGGTGCTCGTCCAGCGGGCGGCGCGCCAGCGCGTCCAGCCAGTCGGTCAGCGGGGACAGCCCGCGGCGGCTGCGCACGACGTGCCCCCGGACGTCGACCGCCGGCGGGGTGTGGCGCACCGGCCGCATCGCGGCGAGGTCGGCGACGTCGACCCGGGCCCCCGCGGCGGCGCAGCCGCCCGCGCGCGCGCGCCCCAGGCGGCCGGAGTAGAGCACCGACGGCCCGTCATCGGCCAGCTCGTCGAGCACCGGGCCGATGCCGGGGAGCACGACCCGGTCGCCCGTCCCCTTCAGGCGCCCGTCGGCGTGGCGGAACACCGTGCCGCCCACGCCGATGGTCATGACGGGCTCCAGCATCACCAGCAGCGCCTCGTCCTGGGCGCTCAGCTCGACGCCGGAGTCCGCCAGCCGCCGCGCCGGGGCGACGACGTCGGCCCACGGCAGCCGTCCGTGGTCCGCGTGCAGGGCGGCGCAGCCCGCGACCAGGCCGGGCACGCCGAAGGTCGCCCCACCGATCGTGTAGGGCACCCGCTCGTCGGCGAACACGACCTCGGTCTCCGCCGTCCGCCCGCCGTCGGTCACGGCCGGCACGTCGACGAACCCGTCCACGGCGCTGACCCGGCCCTCGGGCGTGGCGTGGATGGCGTGCATCCCGGAGAGGAGCGAGACGACGAGCGGCTCGGCCACGCACGCCGCGAGGGTCATGGCCGCCGCCGCGTCGGCGGCGCTGCCGCCCGCCCGCAGGACGGCCTGGCCGGCCTCGGCCGTGTCAGGGCTGTGCGCGGCGATCCACCCGGTGGCGCTCATGTCAGCTCCGCAGGCTAGACAGCGACGTGCAACGACCACGACATGGGAAGAACTCCCAGACCGTCCGCCACCTCGACCTCGACCAGAGGTCGACGGCACACCTACGTCAGCCGCGCTCGAGGACCAGGCGCGGCCGGGGTGTCTCCTGGCCCAGGTTCGGCCGCACGCCGACGCGGTCGGGGCGGAGCGCCTCACCGCACGCCGAGCAGGCCACCATCGGGGTGGTCTCGGTGTCGCAGCTGCGGCACAGCACCGAGACCGGCGCTGGTCCTCCCAGGTCCTCCCAGCGGTCCCCCCAGGCCATGAGCGCCATCAGGATGCCGAACGCGTCCCGACCCTTCTCGGTGAGGTGGTACTCGTACCGGTCGGGGCCGGTGGCGTACCGGTGGCGCTCGAGGACGCCGTGCTCCACGAGCGAGGAGAGGCGCGTGGACAGGACGTTCCGCGCGATCGGCAGGTCGTCGGCGATCTGGTCGAACCGGGTCAGGCCGTAGACGACGTCCCGCAGGATCAGCGGGGTCCACCACTCGCCGAGCACGTCGAGCGCGCGCGCGATCGAGCACGGGATGTCGTCGAGTCGTCGACGGGTGACCACGCGGACCTCCAGCGGCTGCGTCGGGGTGCGTGACCTCGGCCACGACCTGGGCGAGACTGCAGGTGGTGGATGACCTGCACGGCTGGGTTGCATCATAAGACGCCTCGATGACCTCGTCAGTCCGTTGACGCAACCCTCCGTGGGTCTCATGACGCAACGCCAGAGTGGCCTCACGCAACCCACCGTCCGAGACACCCGTGCCACCCCCACACCCCGAGCCCGAGGACATCGTGGTCCTCTCGTCCGAGCGCGCCGCGCTCGGCGAGGGCATCATCGCGACCGATGCCGGCATCGGGTGGGTGGACATCCCGGCGGCCACCCTGTGGTGGCGTCCGCGTGGGGGAACTCCCCTCGCCCACGTCCTCGACGCCCGTCCCTCGGTGATCCTCGAGGTCCGTGACGACGGGATCCTCGTCGGCGACGAGGAGGGCGTGGCGGTGGTGGACCCGGACGGCCGGGTCACCCGCCTCGCCACCTTCGCCGAGCGCGGCGCCGACGAGCGGGCCAACGACGGCGTCCTGCTCGGCGACGGGACGATCCTCCTCGGCACGATGTCGACCGTCGACCCCGGTGCCCACCCGGGACGCCTGCACCGGCTGGCCGCCGGCGCGTCCGACCTCGAACCGGTCGGCCCGCCCCTCGGGATCCCCAACGCGTTCATCCCCCTCGACGACGGGACCGTGCTGGTCGCCGACTCCCACGTCCCCGCGCTGTGGCGCGTCGACCCCGCCGACGGCACCGCCAGCCCCCACCCCGTGGACGCCCGGCTGCGACCGGGGGCGGCCCCCGACGGCGGCTGCCGCACCGGCGACGCCGCGCTCCTCGCCCTCTGGGATGGCTGGGGCATCGCGGTGCTCGACCTCCCCGCCGGCCGCGTGGCGACCATCCACGACCTACCCGTCCCGCGCCCGACGAACTGCGCCGTCGACCCGGTCACCGGCCGCCTGGTCGTGACGACCGCCAGCGAGGGGCTCGACGCGGCGCAGCTCGCGGACGCCCCGCTGTCGGGTCACGTCCTGTCCATCGCCTGGCCCCCTCCCGGCAGCTGAGGACCCGCACCGCGCGCACAGGCACTGTCCACAGCTGTGGACAACCCTGTGAGCCGTCACCTCACGGCAACCGCACGGCCACCTCGTGACCGGTGAGCGCGCGGCGGCGGCGCCCAACGTCCGCGGCAGTCTGTCACACCCCCTCGCATACTGCACAGCCATGGACCCGAGGAGGTGCGCCGAGCGGTGCTGACGGTCGTCCGCGCGGACAGCGGCGACCGCCTCGCCGACGCCCTGGCGGCCCGGCTGCGCGAGCCGGTCGGCGATCCGCTCGCACCCGAGGAGATCATGGTGCACAGCCGCGGGATGGAGCGGTGGCTCAGCCAGCACCTGTCCCGCCACCTCGGCACCGGTGCGGGCACCACCGGTCCGCGCACCCGTGACGACGGCATCGCGGCCAACCTCCGGTTCCCCTTCCCCGCCGAGGTCGTCCGCCGCGCCGTCCGGGCCGTGGGCGGCCCCGACCCCTCCCACAGCGCCTGGGACCCCGACCGGCTGGTGTGGCAGCTCGTCGCCGTCGGGGAGGACGACGAGGGCCCGTGGACCGATCACGTGCGGGCCCGGATCGCCGACGACCCTGATGCGCGGCTCGCCGTCCTGCGCACCCTCGCCGACCGCTACGACCACTACGCGGTGCACCGTCCCGACCTCGTGCTGCGGTGGCTCGCAGGCGACGACGTCGACGCGGCCGGACAGCCCCTCCCGGCCGCCGACCGCTGGCAGCCGGCGCTCCTCCGCGCCCTCCGCGACCGGGTCGACGAGCCGACCCTCGCGGAGTCCGCGACCGGCGCGGTCGCCGCGCTGGCCACCGCACGCGGACCGCTGCCGGGGCTGCCACCGCGCCTCGCGATGTTCGGCTTCACGGCCCTGCCCGCCACCCACCTCGCGATCCTCGCCGCCACCGCCCGCCTGGTCGACCTGGACCTGTACCTGCTGCACCCCTCGTCGGCCCTGTGGGACCGGTGGGCGGACCTGACCGGGACCCTCGACGCCGCCGGGTTGCCGGTGCTGCCCCTCCGCGCCGACCTGGCCGCCGACACGCCCCGCAACCCGCTGCTGGCCTCCTGGGGACGGGACGCCGCCGAGGTCCAGGTCGTCGTCGCCACCGCCGCGCCGGGGGCGGCCCAGGTCGTGGTCCCGCCGCTCGCCGCTGACCGGCCGGCGTCGGCGCTCCGCCGCCTGCAGCAGTCGATCCGGGACGACGCCGACCCCGGGGAGGGAGGGGCGGTGGCCGTCGACGGCGCCCGCTCGCTGCAGATCCACGCCGCGCCGGGGCGGACCCGCCAGGTCCAGGTGCTGCGTGACGAGCTGCTGCGGCTCCTCGCCGCGGACCCCACCCTCCGGCCTCGCGACGTCATCGTGATGTGCCCGGACGTCGAGGAGTTCGCCCCCCTCGTCAACGCCCACCTCGCCGTCGGCGAGGACGACCCTGACGGCCGTCCTGACCTGCGCGTCCGCCTGGCCGACCGGTCGCTCCGCCAGCTCAACCCGCTGCTGCGGGCCACCGACGACGTCCTCGCGCTGGCCTGCGGCCGGGTCGCCGTGACCGACCTGCTGGACCTGGCCGGCCGCGAGCCGGTCCGCCGCCGCTTCGGCATCGGCCTCGACGACCTCGAGCGGCTGGAGGAGCTGGTCCTCGGGTCCGGGATGCGCTGGGGGCTCGACGCGGCCGACCGGCACCGCGACGGCGTGGTCGAGATGGCCGGCTCCGTCCGAGCGGGGCTCAGCCGGATGCTGCTCGGCGTCGCGATGGCGGACGAGGACCTGCGGACCGTCGGCGCGGTGACGCCGCTCGACGACGTGGACGGTGGCGACGTCGTCCTCGTCGGCCGGTTCGCCGAGCTGTGCGGACGCCTCGCCGACCTGCTGGCGCGGATGCGGACGCCGATGCCGGCGTCGGCCTGGGCGGCCACGCTCGTCGACGTGGCCGACCTCCTGCTGCGCGAACCCGCCGACGAGCCGTGGCAGCGCGCGCAGCTCACCGAGCTGGCCGCACAGGTGGGCGCAGACGCCGGCGACGTCGACGTGCCCGTCACCCTGGCCGAGATCCGCGCGCTGCTGGCCGACCGGCTGAAGGGACAGCCCAGCTGGGCCAACCACCGCACCGGCGACCTGACGGTCTGCACGCTCGTGCCGATGCGGTCGGTCCCGCACCGCGTCGTCTGCCTGCTCGGCATGGACGACGAGGTGTTCCCCCGTCGCACCCGGCCCGCCGCGGACGACCTGCTCGCCCGGCACCCGAGGATCGGCGACCGCGACCCGCGCACCGAGGACCGCCAGCTGCTGCTCGACGCGGTCATGGCCGCCACCGACGCCGTCGTCATCACCTACTCCGGCGTCGACGAGCGCACCGGCGAGCCGCGGCCGCCGTGCGTCCCGGTCGCCGAGCTCGAGCGGGTCCTCGACCGCTGCATCGCCGGTGGCGCGGCCGCCGTCACGACCACCCACCCCCTCAACGCCCACGACCCGCGGGCGTTCACCCCGTCGCGACCCGGCTTCGACCCCCAGGCGCACCGCGCAGCGACCGTCGTCGCGGCCGGCCCGGTCCCCCCGCCCCCGCCGGCGGCGCCGATCGACGTGACCCCACCCGCCGAGGTGGAGCTGGACCGCCTGATCGCGTTCTGCCGCGACCCCGCCGCCCACTTCTACCGGCGCACCGTCGGCGCCTGGGTGCCCGAGGACCCCGAGATCCCCGCGCGCCAGGTGCCGCTGACCGTCAGCGGCCTGGCCGAGTGGGAGCTCGGCGAGGCGCTCCTCTCCCACGACGCGGTGGGGGACGAGGACCTCATCGAGCAGATCGTCAGGGCCATGCGGGGACGGGGCACGCTGCCGCCGACCCCCCTCGACGAGCGGAAGATCGAGAAGGCCGTGGCCAGCGCGGCCGACATCGCCGGCTTCTGCGCCAGGCTCGACGTGCCCGCCCCGGCACACCTCGACGGCGCCGGCCGTCGCGAGATCCGGGCGGTCGTGGGGGACCGCGTGGTGACCGGTGCGGTGGACGACGTCGTCGGGGACCGCCACGTGATGCGGTCCTACTCCAAGGTGAAGGCCAAGCAGATGGTCGCCGCCTGGGTGCGGTTGCTGGCGCTGACCGCCGACGACCCCTCGCGGCCGTGGGAGGTCCTGGTCGTCGGACGCCACGAGCGGGAGAAGCAGGCCTACCGCAACCGCCCCCACGCCGTCCGGTTCCCGCCCCTGGGTGAGGACGAGGGAGCGCGGCGGCGTGCGGCGACGGCGCACCTCGACGACCTCCTGGCCCTCCACGACGCCGGGCTCCGCGAACCGCTCGTCGCGCCGGCTGCCACAGCCGCGGCGTACGCGATCGACCGCGTCATCCGCCGCCGACCGCCCGCCGAGGCCGACGACGCCGCCGCGGCCCGCTGGGACCACCGCGACTTCAGCTTCGACTGCGAATCGGCCAACCCCGCGCACGTCCTCCGCCACGGCGACGTGATCCCCTACGACGCGCTGCGCGGCGAGGCGCCGCGGGACGGCGACGTGCCCCCGGGCCGAGAGCCCGAGCCGCACCGCTTCGGCGCGCTCGCGCTGCGGATCTGGTCGCCGCTGCTCACCCACTGCCGGGCGGTGCGGCCGTAGTGGCGGCACCCACGCCCTTCGACCTCGCCGGCCCGCTGCCGCGCGGGCGGGTGACCCTCGAGGCGTCCGCGGGCACGGGCAAGACCTACGCGATCGTCGGCCTCGCTGCGCGGTACCTGGCCGAGGGGGTGTGCCGGGCGGACGAGCTGCTCGTCGTCACGTTCGCCCGATCGGCGACGCGTGAGCTGCGAACCCGCCTGCTGGCGCGGCTCCACCGCTCCCTCGAGGTGCTGACCGCAGCGGTCGCGGGCGACCTCCCGGACGCCGCCGACCCGGTCGACCGGGTGGTGTGCGACGCCCCCGCCGAGGAGCTGGCCGTCCGCCGCGACCGGCTCGCCCGCGCGGTCGCCGACATCGACCTCGCCACCGTCACCACGATCCACGCCTTCGGCGCCGAGGCGCTCGGCCGCATCGGCGCGGCGGCGACCGGCGAGCTGCTCGAGGACACCGCCGAGCTGGCCGCCGACATCGCCGGCGACCTCTACCTGCGGGCCGTGGCCGAGGACCCCGCCGCGGGCCGGCTGCTTCCCTGGTTCGATCTCAACGGACCGCAGCTGGCGGCGGCGGGGATGGCCGTGGACCCCGTCGACGTGGCCCCCGTCCCGGGCCTCACCAGCCGAGACGGCGTCCGGGCGTGGCTGGCGACAGAGGCCCACCGCGAGGCCGTCGCCCGCACGCGCCGCCAGCGGCTCCACACCCACGACGACCTGCTCGGCGACCTCGCCCGCCGGCTGGCCGACCCCGTGGACGGTCCGGCGGCCGCCCAGCGCGCCGGCGCGCGGTTCCGCGTCGGCCTGGTCGACGAGTTCCAGGACACCGACCCGACCCAGTGGGCGATCCTGTCCGCGCTGTTCGCCGACCCGACCGGCGCCGACGGTCGCGCGCTGGTGCTGGTCGGCGACCCCAAGCAGGCGATCTACGCCTTCCGCGGCGCCGACGTCAACGCCTACCTCACCGCCCGCGGGGATGCCGACGCCACGCAGACGCTCGCCGTGAACCACCGCTCCGACTCGCCGGTCGTGGAGGCCGCGCTGGCGCTCTTCGCCGGCCAGGACCTCGGCCGCGACATCGCCCTGCCACCCGTCACCGCCGCCCACCCGTCCCGCATCGACGGGCTCGACGCGCCCCCGGTCCTGGTCCGCGTCGTCAGCGACGACGCACCCGTCCGACGGACCGACGCGGGGGCCATGCAGGTCACCAGCCTGCGGGCCTTCGTCGCCGCCGACGTCGCAGGCCAGACCGCGGCGCTGCTCGACGCCGGCGCCACCGTCGTCGACCCGGCCCGCGCGGACGGGGCCGACGAGGACGGGCGGCGACCGCTCGGCCCCGACGACATCGCCGTGCTGGTCCGCACCCGGCACCAGGCCGTCCTGGTCCAGCGCGCCCTCGCCAGGGTGGGCATCACGTCGGTGCTCGGCGGCGTCGGGGACGTCCTCGCGTCGCCGGCCGCGCGCGACTGGGTCCACCTCCTGCGGGCCCTCGACCGGCCGTCCTCCGGCGCGGCCGCGCGGTTGGCGGCGCTCAGCCCGCTCATCGGCTGGACGCCGGACCGGGTCGCCACCGCCACCGACGCGGCGTGGGAGTCCCTCCACATCGACCTGCACACCTGGCGGCGGATGCTGCGGACCGACGGCGTGGCCGCGATGTTCCGCCACCTCGCCGGCGCGACCGACCTGTGGGCCCGCCTCCTCGGCCGGCCCGACGGGGAGCGGCGGCTGACCGACCTGACCCACGTCGGCGAGCTGCTCCACGCCCACGCGACCCACGAGGGCAGCGGCCCGACCGGTCTCGTGGCCTGGCTCGAGGCCGGGATGGGCGAGGCCGCCGCCAGCAGCCGCCCGGTGCCGCCGGACCACCTGGCCACACGGCTCGAGCGCGACTCCGGGGCTGTGCGGATCACCACCGTCCACGGCGCGAAGGGTCTCGAGTTCGGCGTCGTCCTGGCCCCGTTCCTGTGGGACGTGGTGGGGCAGCACCCGGTGGCGCTGCGCTACCACGACCACGCGACCGGTCGCCGGCGCCTCTACGTCGGCGACAGCCGCTCGGACGCCTACCACCAGCACAAGGCCATCCACGTCCAGCAGGCCGAGCAGGAGGAGCGGCGCCTCGCCTACGTCGCGGTGACCCGCGCGCGCCACCACCTCCTCACCTGGTGGGCGCCCGCCGAGCGGGCTGCCGAGAGCCCCCTCGGCGCCCTGCTGGGCCGCGACGGCGCGGTGGCCACAGCCGACCAGGCGGTCGCCGCGGTCGAGTCGCTGGCCGCGACCGCGCCGGGGTGCGTCGGGGTCGAGACGGTCGACGCACTGACGCCCGTGGCGGCGGTGGCACCGCCCGCGCCGACCGGGTCGCGACCGGTCCTCGGACGGTTCGACCGGACCATCGACCGCGGCTGGCGGCGGACCTCCTACAGCCGGCTCGTCGGCGACGCGAGCGCCGCCGCCGACGCCGCCGGGGTCCGCGAGGTCGACACGCCGCCAGGGCACGCCCCCGACGACCAGCCCGACGAGGTCGTCGCCCCCGCCGCGGTCGTCGCCGTCCACGCCGACGCCGCACCCGTGCCCCTCAGCGACCTCCGCGGCGGCGCGGACGTCGGGAGCATGGTCCACGCGGTCCTCGAACGGGTCGACTTCGCCGCCGACGACCTCCACGGGGTGCTGCGGCGCGAGGTGGCGCAGCAGGCCGTCGTCCACGCCGTCGACCTCGTCGGCGACGACGGAGACGACGGCGCCGACGTCGTGGCGGCGGCCCTGGCCGCGGCCCTCCGCACCCCCGTCGACGCCGAGGGCGGCTGGTGCCTCGCCGACCTGGATCGCCGCGACCGGATCGACGAGATGGCCTTCGAGCTGCCCCTCCTCGGCGAGGACCGCGCCGAGCAGGTCGACCGCCTGCTCCTCGGCGACATCGCCGACCTGCTGGCCGACCACCTGCCGGCCGGTGACCCGCTGGCCGGCTACCACGTCGCGCTGCGCCGGGCGATGGGCGACGTCGAGCTGCGCGGCTTCCTGGCCGGCTTCGTCGACCTCGTCGCCCGCGTGCCGCGGCAGGACCCGGATGCGGCGCCCACGTTCGTGGTCTGTGACTACAAGACCAACCGCGTCGCCCCGCCCGGCACCGACCCGCTGACCACGGCGCACTTCTCCCCGGCGGCCATGGCGGCGGAGATGCAGGCCGACCACTACCCCCTCCAGGCCCTGCTCTACCAGGTCGCCCTCCACCGCTACCTGCGCTGGCGCCTGACGGGCTACGACCCGGCGGTGCACCTCGACGGGATCGCCTACGCCTTCGTCAGGGGCATGGTCGGCCCGGAGACCCCGGTCACCGACGGCATGCGCCACGGCGTCTTCCGGTGGCGACCACCCGCTGCGCTGATCACCGACCTCGATCGGCTGCTGGCCGAGGGGCGCGACCCGGCCGCGCGGTCCGCCGGCGGGAGGGTCCGATGAGACCGGACGAGCTGGACCCGCACCGCGCCGACGCGTTCGCCGGTCCGCTCCCCGCCTCCCTGCGGGCCTTCAACGACGCCGGCGTCCTGAGCGCCGGGGACATCCACGTCGCGCGCGAGCTCGCCCGGCTGACCGGCACGAGCGACCCCACGGCCCTGCTCGCCGCGGCCTTCGCGGTCAGGGCGCCGCGCTACGGCCACGTCTTCGCCGCGCTCGACCGGCTGGCGGAGACCGTCACCGACGAGGACGGGCGCGCCGTGGACCTCCCGCCGGACGCGTGGCCGAGCGACACCGCCGCGTGGACGCGGGCGGTCGGTGCCTCGCCGCTGGTCACCGGCGGCCCCGAGGGGGTCAGCCCGCTGCACCTGGACGGCACGCACCTGTACCTCGACCGCTACTGGCGCCACGAGCACGCCGTCGCCGACGCGGTCCGCCGGCGGGTGGCCGACGGCGGCTCGGCGGTCGCGCTCGGCCCTGACGGCGTCGGTGCGCTCGAGGGCCTGCTGGGATCGGATCCCGGTCAGCACGCCGCCGCCCGCACGGCGCTCGCCCGCCGCCTCGCGGTGATCTCCGGCGGGCCGGGGACCGGCAAGACCGCGACGGTCGCCGCGCTGGTCGCGGTGGCGCTCAGCCACGGCCGCCGCGCCGACGGCGACCGCCCGCGGGTGGCGATCGCCGCGCCCACGGGGAAGGCCGCCGCGCGGCTGGGCGAAGCGCTCGACCAGGCCGCGACCACCCTCGACCCGGCCCTGGTCGACCCGCAGGTGCTGGCCGAGGTGCGCCCGACCACCCTCCACCGGCTCCTCGGCTGGACGCCCAACCGGACCCGGTTCCGCCACGACGCCCGGTCGCCGCTGCCCCACGACCTGGTCATCGTCGACGAGGTCTCGATGGTGTCCCTCGCGATGCTGGCCCGCCTGCTCGAGGCCGTGCCGCCCACGGCCAACCTCCTGCTGGTCGGCGACCCCGACCAGCTGGCCGCGGTGGAGGCCGGCACCGTCCTCGACGACCTGATCGTCGGGTCGGAGGGGTGGGGGCTCGCCGACGCCGTCGTCCGGCTGGACCGGGGCTACCGCTTCGACGCGGTCATCTCGGGCTTCGCCCAGGCCGTCCGCGCCGGTGACGTGGACGGTGCCATGGCCGCGCTGGACCGGAACCCCGCGGACCTCGCCAGCAGCCGGCTCAGCCTGGTCGTGCCCGACCGGCCGGGGGAGTGGCCGACCCCGACCGGTCCCCTCGCCCCCGTCCAGCAGGTCGTGACCGCGGCGGCCCGCCGGACCGTCGAGCACGCCCTGGCCGGGGACGTCCGCGCCGCGCTCGCGGCCACCCTCGAGGTCGAGGTGCTGTGCGCCCACCGCCGTGGACCCGAGGGGGTGGGGGTGTGGAACGCCGCGATCGAGGGGTGGGTCCACGACCTGCCGTCCTGGCGCCGGCCCGAGTGGTACCCGGGCCGGCCGGTGATGGTCACGTCGAACGACCACGAGCTCGAGGTCTACAACGGCGACATCGGGGTCGTGGTCCGCGGCGGTGATGATCGGCTGCGCATCGCGATCGACCAGCGGCAGGGCCGGCCGATCGAGCACCGGCGCATCTCGGGCATCGAGACCGTGCACGCGATGACGGTGCACAAGAGCCAGGGGTCCGCGTTCGAGCACGTCGTCGTGGTGCTGCCGAGCGACCGCTCACCGGTGATGACCCGCGAGCTGCTGTACACCGCGGTCACCCGCGCCCGGCACGCGGTGACCGTCGTCGCGACCGAGGAGGCCCTCGCACAGGCCATCGCTCGTCCGGTGTCCCGCGCGTCCGCGCTCCCGGAGCGCCTGCGCCGCTGACCCAGCGCCCTCCAAGCGGACGCCAAGCCGTTCCCATGCGGCCGGTCGCACGGTGTCGCCACCACCGACCCGCCCCAGGAGGGACACCGATGCCAGCCACACCCCACCAGCCCGCCGTCGCCGCCGCACACGTCCTCACAGGACGCATCGCCGGCGAGGTCCTGCTCCCCGGCTCCGAGGCCTTCGCCGCCGCCGCGCAGCCGTGGAACACCGCGATCCGCCAGCACCCCGCGCTGATCGTCCGGCCCGCGACCGCGAGCGACGTCGCCCACGCCGTCGTCGCCGCCCGCGACCACCAGCTGCAGGTCGCCGTCATGGCGACCGGGCACGGCGTGGCCCGACCGGCCGACGACTGCCTGCTCGTGGACCTGTCACCCCTCACCGACGTCACCGTGGACGCCGAGGCCCGCACCGCCACCATCGGCGGCGGCACCACGTGGGGACCGGTCCTCGAGGCCGCGCAGCGCCACGGCCTCGCACCGCTCCTCGGCTCCTCACCGGGGGTCGGCGCGGTCGGCTACACCCTCGGCGGCGGCCTCGGCTGGCTGGCCCGCAAGCACGGCCCCAGCGTCGACCGCGTCCGCCGGCTCGAGGTGGTGACCGCCGACGGGGCGGTCGTCGAGGCCTCACCGACCAGCCACCCCGATCTGTTCTGGGCCCTCCGGGGCGGCGGCGGCGCCTTCGGGATCGTCACCGCGATGGAGATCGACCTCGTCGAGGTCACGACGGTCTACGCCGGCAACCTGCTCTACCCCGCCGCGATGGCGCACGACGTGCTCCGCCGCTGGGCGGCGTGGGTGCCCGACCTGCCCGACGAGCTGACGACCTCGGTCGTGCTGATGAACTTCCCGCCCTTCGATGAGGTCCCCGCGCCCCTCCGCGGGCAGTCCTTCGCGATGGTCCGCGGCTGCTGGTGCGGCGACCCGGCCGAGGGGAAGCCGTGGATCGACGCCTGGCGCGCCTGGGCGGAGCCGGCCATGGACCTCTTCGGCCCGATGCCGTTCGCCGAGAGCGCGGCGATCAGCAACGACCCCCTCGACCCGACGCCGGCGGCCTCGACGACCGAGTGGCTCCGCGAACTGTCCGACGAGGTGGTGGACGTGCTCGTCCGCGGGTCGTTCGGCGGGGACGGACCCCCACCGGTCGTGCTCAGCGAGGTCCGACACGTCGGCGGGGTCGTGGCCACGGCGCCTGCGGACGCCGGCGCCTACGGGCACCGCGATGCCGAGCTGCTGCTGTTCGTCCTCGCGGCCGTCCCAGAGCCCGATGCCGCGCGGCACGTCGAGGCGCACCTCCGCGGCCTGCGCGCCCAGCTCGAGCCGTGGGTGACCGGCGGCGCCTACGTGAACTTCACCGAGGGCGCGGCCCGGCGGGACCGGACCCGCCAGGCGTTCGCGGACGACGCCTGGGACCGGTTGCGGCGGGTCAAGGCCGCCTACGACCCGGACGAGGTGTTCCAGCACGCCCTCGACATCCCCCCGGCCCCTCCGTGCGCCACCGGATGAGCCGATCGTGGGGGGTCGGCAGGCAACGCCGACCCCCCACGCCGCTGCGGCGTATCCTCTGCCGGTGCACAGCGGTGGGTGGGACGATCCCACCTTCGAGGTCCTCGGCCCTCTCGTGGTCCGGCGGGGCGGTGATCCGCTCGACGTGGGAGGCCCGAAGCAGCGCGCCCTGCTGCTCGCCCTGCTGATCCGCCCCGGCCAGACCGTCCCCGCCGACCGGCTCGTCGACGACCTGTGGGGCGCGGCGCCGCCGAAGCAGGCGACGGCGTCGCTGCAGGCCTACGTGTCGAACCTCCGGCGGGTCCTCGAACCCCCTCGACCGTCCGGCGCGCCACCCGCCGTCCTGGTCCGTCGCTCCGGCGGCTACGCGCTCGACGTCGACCCCTCCCGGATCGACGCGGTGGCCTTCGCGCGGCTCGTCGACCGGGCACGGGCTGCACGGACCGCTGGGGACGACGAGGCCGCCATCCGCGCGGTCGACGAGGCCCTCGCGCTGTGGCGCGGCGCGCCGCTCGCCGACGTGGCCGACGAGCCGTTCGCGGCCGCCGAGGTCGCGCACCTGTCCGAGCTCCGGCTCCAGGCGATCGAGCTCCGCGCCGAGGCGGCGCTCGCCCGGGGGCGCCACGACCGGGTCGTCGCGGAGCTCGACGTGCTGGTCGCGGCAGATCCGCTCCGCGAACGCCTCCGCGAGCTGCTCGTCGTCGCGCTGTACCGGTCGGGCCGTCAGGCCGATGCGCTGGCCCGCTGCCGCGAGGCGCGCGAGCTGCTGGCCGACGAGCTCGGTCTCGACCCCGGTCCGGAGCTGCGACGCCTGGAGGACCTCGTGCTCCGCCAGGACCCGGCCCTGGACCCACCGCCCCCCGCCACCACGACCACCTCGACGTCCTCCGCCGCCCCGCGTGCGGGAGAGGGGGCCCGCCCCACCGCGCTGGCGGGCAGGGACGACGAGCTGGCCAGGCTCCGCACGGCGTGGACGAGCGCTGCCGGCGGACGAGGCGGCGTGGTCCTCGTCCGCGGCGACGCCGGGATCGGCAAGTCCGGGCTGGTCGAGGCCCTGGCCACGACGGTCCGCGACGGGGGCGGCGACGTCCGCTGGGGGCGATGCTTCGAGACCGAGGGCGCACCCGTCCTGTGGCCCTGGGTGCAGGTCATCCGCAGCCTCGCCGACGACCTGCCCGCGGACGCCCTCCGCACCGCCACCGCAGGCGTCGCGCCCGAGCTCGCGCTCGTCGTCCCGGAGCTGAAGGAGCGGCTGGCCGACCTGCCGCCGCCCGAGCCGGCAGACCCCTCCACCGCCCGGTTCCGCCTCCTGGACGCCATCAGCCGCACCGTCGTCGCGCTCGGCGCGCGCCGTCCGTCGCTCGTGGTGCTCGAGGACCTGCACTGGGCGGACGAATCCTCCCTCGACGCCCTCCGGCTGCTGGCCGGGACGGTGACCTCGGCGGCGGTCCTGGTGGTGGGCACGCACCGGGACGCCACGACCGAGGGCAGCGACGCGCTGGCCACCACCCTCGCGGGACTGGTGCGGGAGCGGGGCGTCACCGTCGTCCCGCTCGACCCGCTCGACCGCGGTGCGCTCGTCGAGCTGGCACGCGACGCACTCGGTCAGGAGCCACCCGCCGACCTGGTGGACGTCCTCCACGCGCGGAGCGAGGGGAACCCGTTCTACGCCCACCAGCTGCTCGCCCTCGGGACCGGCGCGGGCCTGCCGGCGCAGGTGCCCCACGGGGTCCGGGAGATCATCCAACGGCGCGTCGCCGAGCTGCCCGAGCGCACGCGGCAGGTCCTCGAGGCCGCGGCGGTCGTGGGACGTCGCTTCAGCGTCGGCGAGGTGGCCCGTGCCCTCGAGGGGCAGCCCGGTGATGTCCTCGACGCGTTGGATCCGGCTGCCCGCGCGGGACTGGTGTCCCTCGACGAGGGGGTGCTCGGGTACCGCTTCGCCCACGTGCTGGTCCGCGATGCCCTCTACGAGTCGCTGCCCCCCGGTCGGCGCACCCGGCTGCACGCCCGCTTCGGGGAGGTGCTGTCGGACGACGGTGACCGGGTCGTCGAGGTCGCCCACCACTTCGAGCGCGCGGCGGTGCTGGGCTACGCGGACCGGGCCTACGACGCGGCGCTCGAGGCCGCTGACCGCGCCGGCGCCCTGTACGCCTTCACCGACGTCGCGGCGCACCTGGACCCGGCGCTCCGGCTGGCCGGTGACGACCCGCACCGCGAGGTCGAGGTGCGGGCCCGCATGGTGATGCTCCAGGTCATGACCGAGGGGTACACCGGCGAGCGGATCCGCGAGTCGACGCGCCGCGTCCGCGCGCTGGCAGCCCGGACCGGCGAGGCGTCGCAGGCCGACGCGGTCGCCTGGGGCTACTGGGTCGACGCGTGCGTGAGCGCCGACTTCGCCACCGCGCTCGATGCCGCGCGGGAGCACCTGGACCTCGCCCGGCGTGCGGGTGATCCCCGTTCGATCGCCACCGGTGCGCAGATGCTGGGCACGACGTGCTGGCACCAGGGCCGCACCCCGGCGGCCGCCGAGGCGTTCGACGAGTCGATCGCGCAGCTCGACCTGCTCGACGACCGCGAGCTCACCACCTACCCGTTCACCAACGTGGTCCAGACCGCGTTGTGCCACTCCGCGGTCAACCTGTACCTGCTCGACAGGATCCCCGAGGGCCGTGCCCGGCTCGATCGCTGCTACGACCTGGCCCAGCGGTCGAGCCCGTTCGACCGGACCTTCGCCACCCAGGGCATGGCGTACTGGGGGATGCTGACCTGGGACGCGTCGCTGTCACCGCACGCCCCGGCCGCGCAGGAGGTCGCCCGCCACCACGGGTTCCCGCAGCTCGACGCCCTCATCGAGGTGTACCTGGGGTGGTACGAGGCCGGATGGACCGGGATCCCGCCGGGGTCGACCACCTGGTGACGGCCGTCCAGCGGATGTGGGACGTCGGCATGCGCATGCTCCGCGTCCCCTACCAGGGGCACGTCGCCGAGGCGCTCGAAGCCCACGACCGCATCCGCGAGGCGGCGCGCGCGTGCGACGAGGGACTCGCGACGAGCGAGATCACCGGTGAGCGGCTGCACCTGCCCGAGCTCCTCCGCCTCCGCGGCCGGTACGCGGCGTCCCTGGGCGAGGAGTGGCAGCCCTGGCTCGAGCGGGCGATCGCGGTCGCCGACGAGCAGGGCACCACGCGCCTCGCCGCGCTCGCCACCCGCGAGCTGACCGACCTCAGCTGACCGACCTCCAGCTGAACGCCGTCAGCTGACCGGTGTGAAGACCACCACCGCGGCGCCGTGTGCGGCCTCGCGCACGTCGTCGGGGCCGGCGGCGGCGTCCACGCCCAGCTCGGTCCACTCGCCGGGGTACTTCTGCAGGTAGCGGAGGACGGCCTCGTCGAGGGCCTCGCCGCGGGCGAGGACGGCGGTCATCGCCGTCGACCGGCCGGCGAACCGCACCGTCGCCGGGGTCGGCGCGTCGGCCGACAGCCCCCGCCACCACGTCGCGTCCGGGGCGCCGAGCACGATGTGGGCGCCGTCGTGGGTGGCGTAGCGCAGCGTCGTGGGCGGGTCGACCGGCACGTCGCCGAGGGCGGTCAGCAGCATGAACCGCCGCGACATCGTCGGGTGCAGCGGCGTGCGCAGGACGATCGCGATCAGGCGGTGGCGGAGTCGACGCATCGACTGCCGAGCGTAGTCGGATCAGTCCCGTACCAGGTCGATCGCGGTCCCCAGGGCGTCGTCGAACATCGCCTCGGTCAGCCGGCCGGTGAACGTGTTCTGCTGGCTGACGTGGTAGCTCGCCACGAGCGAGAGCCCCGCGACCTCCGCCACCGCGCCGTGCCCGAACGTCGGCTTGGGTGACGGGGCGTCGAGGAACCGCAGCACCGCGTCCCAGCCGATCCGGCCGAGGCACAGGATCGCGCGGGGCGCGAGCAGATCCAGCTCGGCGGCCAGGTAGTCCGCGCAGTTGTGCCGCTCCTCGGCCGTCGGCTTGTTCTTCGGCGGGGCGCAGCGGACCGGCGCGGTGATCCACACGTCGCGCAGGCGGAGCCCGTCGCCGCGGTGGGTCGACGTCGGCTGGTTCGCCAGCCCCGCGCGGTGGAGGGCGGCGTACAGGAAGTCGCCCGAGCGGTCGCCGGTGAACATCCGCCCGGTCCGGTTCGCCCCGTGCGCGGCCGGTGCCAGGCCGACGATCACCAGCGCGGCGTCCGGGTCCCCGAACCCGGGCACCCCGGCCGCCCAGTAGTCCCAGTCCTCGTAGGCGCGCCGCTTGACCCGCCCGACCTCCTCGCGCCAGGCCACCAGCCGCGGGCAGCGCCGACACGTCGACACCGCTCGCGACACCTCGTCGATCGTCGCGTACTCAGGCATCCGCCGCCGCGCGCAGGTAGAGCCAGGCGCCGTAGCCGAGCGCCGCGACGCTGATCAGCCCGCAGACGCCACCCCAGAACCAGTGGGGGAACCAGAGCGCGTCGGCGATGGCGGCGGAGTCCGACCGGCCGACGCCCGCGCCGGTCACCGCGCCGGACGCGAACAGGTACTCGCCGCGGCTGAACACGCTCAAGCCGAGCTGGACGGACAGGAAGACGAGCCACAGCTGCGACCAGCGGTCCTGGGGGACCAGCGCGACCGCGAGCGACACGCCGACAAGGCCGAGGGCCACCAGCCAGCCGACCAGCGAACGGACCCAGAGCGCGGAGGCGACGAGCCCGAGGACGCCGCCGATCAGCAGCGCGAGGCGGGCCGCCCGGGCGGTCCTCCCGAGGGTGAACCCGATGGCGGCGGCGACGGCGGGGCCGACCAGGCCCCCGCCGGCCACCACCGCCCGGTCGATCGCGTCGCCGTCGGTCGCGGTCAGCGCCACGCCGGACGCGTCGCCGAAGACCTGCAGCTGCACGAAGTCGCCGCCGACCAGCAGGGCCGCCAGCCCGTGGCCCATCTCGTGGACGAAGGTCGACACGAGCACCAGGGGGTAGCCGACCAGCTCCCCGCCGGGGATCAGCCACAGCGCCGCGGTCACCACGGCCGACGCCAGCAGCACGCCGCGGGCCTGCTGTGCCCGGACCTGCGCCGGCGTCCGCACGCCGCCCGCGTCCACCACGTCAGCCGTCGTCGACGACGCGGACCACCACGATCGTGATGTTGTCCGGCCCGCCGGCCTCGCGGGCGGCCACGATCACGTCGTCGACGGCGATGTCGAGGGGCCGGTCGTGGACCAGGCGTTCGAGGGTCGCGTCGTCGATGACGCCGTGGACCCCGTCGGAGACCATCACGACCTCGTCGCCGAGTTGGAGGGGGAGGGTCTCGCCGGCCTCCGGTTGGAGGGTCGGCTCGAGGCCGACCGCCTTCAGGATGACCGAGCGCTTCGGGTGGGTCCGCGCCTCCTCCGCCGTGATGTAGCCGGCGTCCACGAGCGCGCCCACGAAGGAGTGGTCAGGCGTCAGCCGGCGCATGGGCTCGTCCCCGCGCTTCAGGTACGCCCGCGTGTCGCCGACCTGGGCGAAGACCATCGTGTGGTCGCACAGGAGGGCGGCTGTGACGGTCGACGCCATCCCCTCCCGCTCGGGCTCGTGGACGGCGCGCTGGTGGATGCGGCTGTTCGCGTCGACGATCGCCGCCATCAGCGCCTCGAGGGCCTGCTCGGGCGCCTCGAAGGTCTGCACGTCGAGGTCGTCGAGGCGCGCCACCAACATGGAGGAGGCGACGTCCCCGGCGTTGTGCCCCCCGACCCCGTCGGCGACGACGAAGAGCCGTTCACCCACCAGGGCACGGTCCTCGTTCCGCTCGCGCACCTTGCCGACGTCCGTGCGCCCAAAGGATTCGATCTTCACGTGGGGACCATCATTACCGGAAACCGCGTGGGGAGGTAGCCACGTCATGAATCCGACCGACTTGGCCGATAGCATCCGGCCGCCACATGCGGGCCTCATCGGACCGGATCTCGGCGCTCGCCAGGATGCCGGTGGCGGATCTGGCGGCGCTCCTCGAGCGGGTGCCCGCCCTGGCGCAGTCCCTCGACGGGGCCGGCCCGCTGGCACCGAGCGCGCACGACCACCGCACGCCGGTCGCACGGACCGACCGGTCCCTGACCCACCTCGGCGTCATGATGGCGTCCTCCAGCGGGATCAGCGCCACCGTGGACGTGCTGAACCGCCTCGAGCGCCAGCTGCTCGTCCTCGCCGCGGTCCACGACGGGGCGGTGTCGCGGGAGGCCGCGGTGGCCGAGGCCGGCGACGCGCGCGAGCTCGACCAGGCCGTGTCGGCGCTCGGCCTGCTGCTGCTGGTCCACGAGCCCTACGACGAGGGGGAGTGGCTCGTCCTGCGACCGGGCGTCATGCGGCACGTGCCGCTGCCGGGCATGCGGATCTACTCCGCGCTGTCGAACCTGTCGATGTCCGACCTCGACGTGCTGCTCCAGCGCCTCGGCGCCGAGGAGATCCCCTACGGCCACGAGGACCGACGTCGGCTGGTCGGGGCGCTCCTGCGCCGCCCGTCGGTGGCCGAGGGGCTGTACGAGCGGCTCGATCCCGACCTGCGCCGGACCCTCGACCTGCTGGTGGACCACGGCAGCCAGCGCGTCGCCGACCTCGGCCTGCCGCCCTTCGACCCCTGGGACCGCCGCGGCGGCCCGTTGCACACCCTGGTGCAGCACGGCCTGGCCGGGGTCGACCTCCACGCCCAGCGGGCCTTCAGCTGGCTGGACCTCCGCGTCGGGCTGCGCGGACGCCTCTTCGACGACTGGCCGCTCCACCCGCCGCGGGTGGAGCCGGCGCCGCTGCACGACCCCGGGCCGGGTACCCCCCGCGTGGTGCGGCGGCTGCACCTGCTCCTCGAGCACTGGGCGACCGAGCCGGTCCCCGCCCTCGCGTCGGGCGGCATCGGCGTCCGCGGGATCCGCGCGGCGGCCAAGGGCTTCGGCGTCGACCCGGGTGACGTCGGGCTGCTGACGCACCTGGCGATCGACCTCGGCCTGCTGGGTGAGACCGACGACGACCGCTGGGCGCCGACCCCGGCTGCCGCCGACTTCGCGGCTGACCCGCCGGCCCGCCAGTGGGCCGCCCTGGTCGCGGCGTGGCGGGACGCCACGACCGTCGACGAGAAGGCCGGGCTGCCGAACCGCTGGGACGGCGACGTGGTCTGGCCGCCGCCGCAGGTGCACCGCGACGCGGTCCTCGACGTCCTCGCCGCGCTCGAGGAGGGGACCGGCGTCGACCCGGGCACGCTGGCCGACCTGTGCGCCTGGCGCTACCCCGAGTCCCTCGGCCCGGACGGCGCGGACGCCATCGTCCAGGCGCTGCGCCTGCTCGACCTGGTGCCGGCCGACGGGGCGGTGGGGCTCACGGCGATGGCCCGCGCCCTGCGCCGCGGCGGGGTGGCCGAGGTGGAGCGGGTCATGGGCCCGGTCGCCGAGGAGGTCGTCGTCCAGGCCGACCACTCCGTCATCGCCCCGCCGGGCCTGGCACCCCGCGTCGCCGCGGAGCTCGCCGCGATCGCCGAGCTCGAGTCCGACGCCGGCGCCCAGATCTGGCGGATCACCGCGGCGAAGGTCGGCGAGGCCATGGCCGACGGCCGGACGCGCGACCAGATCGTCGACTTCCTGACCTCGGCCTCCTCGGTCCCGCCCCCCGCCAACGTGCTGGTCACCGTGGACGACGTGGCCGCCCGCCACGGTCGGCTGCGCGCGGGCACGATCGGGTCGTACCTGCGCGGGGATGACCCGGCGGACCTCACGGCAGCTGCGGCGGTGTCCGGGGCGAAGCTGCGGGTGCTCAGCCCGACGGTCGCGGTCAGCCCGCTGAGCCGCGACGCGTTGATCGCCGCGCTGCGGGGGCGCGGCCTGCTCGCGGTGGCCGAGGACGCCGGCGGCGCGACGCTGCCGCCGCGGCGGTCGGTCGGCCAGGCGCTCGAGGGGACGGGGATCCCCGAGTCGGTCGACGCGGTGCCGCCGGACCCCTTCGAGCTGGCCCAGGAGCTGCAGGCCGAGGGGCTGCGCCGGACGTGACCGACCCCCTGAACCCCCTGATCGTGCAGGCGGACATGACCGTGCTGCTCGAGACGTCGTCGCCGAAGGCGGCCGACGCCCGCGGCGAGCTGTCCCGGTTCGCCGAGCTCGTCCGGGCGCCCGAGCACATCCACACCTACCGGATCACCCCGCTGACGCTGTGGAACGCCGCGGCGGCCGGGCTGTCCGCGGACGAGGCGGTCCGGACGCTCACGTCGCTGGCCAAGTTCGCGCCGCCGCCAGCGGTGATCGCCGAGGTGGGCGAGCAGATCAGCCGCTACGGCCGGCTCCGGCTGGTGCGGGACTTCGACTCCGGCGGGCTGGCGCTGACGACGGACGAGCCGGCGCTGCTCGACACCCTGGCCGAGCCGCTGGGTGACCTGCTCGGCGAACGGCTGGACGGCAACCGCTACGCCGTGCGGATCGGTGACCGGGGGGCGTTGAAGCGGACCCTCGTCGGGCTGGGGTGGCCGCCGGCTGACGAGGCGGGGTACGCCGACGGCGCGGCGCTGCAGATCGACCTGACCGCGACGCCCCGGCCCTACCAGGGCGACGCGGTCCAGGCCTGGTGGGCCGACGGGTCCGCCGCCGGCGGCAACGGCGTGCTGGTCCTGCCCTGCGGGGCCGGCAAGACGGTGATCGGGCTGGCGGCGATGGTGCAGGCGGGCACCCGGACGCTGGTGATCGCCACGTCGGTGTCCGCCGCGCGGCAGTGGATCGCGGAGGCGCTCGACAAGACCGACCTGACCCCGGATGACGTGGGGGAGTACTCCGGGCAGCGCAAGGAGGCCAAGCCGCTGACCGTGGCGACCTACCAGATCCTCACCTGGCGTCAGCCCGGTGTGGCGGAGGACGCCGACGAGGAGCTCGCCCACCCCCACCTGTCCCTGCTCGACCGCGAGCCGTGGGGCCTGATCGTCTACGACGAGGTCCACCTGCTGCCCGCCCCGGTGTTCCGCGCGACGGCCCGGATCCAGGCCATCCGCCGGCTGGGCCTGACCGCGACGCTGGTCCGCGAGGACGGGCGGGAGGAGGACGTGTTCAGCCTGATCGGGCCGAAGCGGTACGACGCGCCGTGGAAGGAGCTCGAGGCCCAGGGCTGGATCGCCCCGGCGGTGTGCACCGAGGTCCGGGTCGACCTGTCCGAGGACCTCCGGATGCAGTACGCCTCGGCCCCCCAGCAGCGGCGGTACCGGCTGGCGTCGACCGCCCCGGCGAAGCTCAAGGCGGTCGACCGGATCATGGACCGCCACCGCGACGACCGGGTGCTGGTCATCGGGCAGTACCTCGACCAGCTCAAGCAGGTCGCCGCGCACCTCGACGCGCCGCTGGTGACCGGGCAGACCTCGCAGGCGGTCAGGGAGGAGCGGTTCGCCGCGTTCCGCGACGGCGACCTCGACGTGCTGGTGGTGTCGAAGATCGCGAACTTCTCCATCGACCTGCCCGAGGCCAACGTCGCCATCCAGCTGTCCGGCGCGTTCGGGTCCCGCCAGGAGGAGGCCCAGCGCCTCGGCCGGATCATCCGCCCCAAGGCGGACGGCGGGCAGGCGCACTTCTACACCGTCGTCGCGCGGGAGACGATCGACGCCACCTTCGCCGCCAACCGCCAGCGCTTCCTCACCGAGCAGGGCTACACCTACGACATCGTGGACGTCACCCAGCTCTGAGCGAGGGTCTGTCGGCTTCGTTGGAGCGCCGGGATAAACCGGCATGGAGGAGGAGATGGAAACGCTCTACACCGAAGGGGTAGCGACCCGCGGTGGCCCCGAGTCATGCGTGGACGTCTGTGAGGGCGTTGGCGAAGCGTTGACAGGGGTAGGTGCAGGCTGGGCTATTGAGCCGCGAAATCGACTTTCGGGTGCCGACGTTGTCAACGAGTGCGGAAGGCCACATCGCCAACAGCGTTATCGCGAGCTGTGGGTGGACCCGGCGCGGTCGGAGATCCTGTGCATGTACCGAGCCTCCATGTGCGAGAACCGGGAGATCCCGTGTCCGCCCGTCGCGAAGGTTGCGGTGGGCCGTCTGGAGAACACTGAGGTGGTACGTCCAGGATGAACGGGCATGGGAAGTCTGACAGCCCCGTAGTACCTGCGAAGCTGCCGAACAACGCCGGGCGACCGGTTGCGGAGGTGGTGGAGGGAAGGGGGCTGCCTGAGGGGAACGTGGACAGGTCAGCACGTCCCGCACACAGCGGCGGAACAGGCGTGTCACAGGGCTTGGATCGCGTACGCCAGGCAGCGCGTAGTGACAAGACGATGCGGTTCACCGCGTTGTTGCATCATGTGGACGTGGCCCGTCTGCGGGCGGCCTATCGGGCGATCAACCCGAGGGCTGCAGTCGGGGTGGATCAGGTCACATGGCAACAGTACGGCCAGGACCTCCAGGCCAACCTGGAAGATCTCCATGGTCGGGTGCATCGGGGAAGTTTCAGGGCGGCACCATCTCGGCGGGTGTACATACCCAAGTCTGACGGGCGGTTGCGGCCGCTTGGTATCGCGTCGTTGGAGGACAAGATCGTCCAGCGTGCGGTCGTTGAGGTGCTCAACGCGGTCTATGAGACGGATTTCGTCGGCTTCTCCTATGGGTTTCGGCCTGGGCGCGGCCCCCATGACGGGTTGGACGCGCTCGCGGTCGGGCTCACACGCACGAAGGTGAACTGGGTGCTTGATGCGGACATCCGTAGCTTCTTCACCGAGATCGATCGGGAGTGGATGTTGCGGTTCGTGGAGCACCGGATCGCTGACAAGAGGGTCCTGCGGCTTCATCCGCAAGTGGTTGGACGCAGGGATCATCGAGGATGGCAACTGGTCAGACGAGGGCAAGGGCACACCGCAAGGAGCGTCACTTTCGCCGCTGCTCGCCAACGTGTACCTACACCACGTCTTCGACTTGTGGGCCAAGGCGTGGCGGAACCAGCATGCGAACGGCGACATGATCATCGTGCGGTATGCCGATGACGTCGTTGTTGGGTTCCAACGCGAACGTGACGCACGACGCTTCCAGGGTGAGCTTCGGCAACGGCTTGCGAAGTTCGGTCTGGAGCTGGCAGAGGACAAGACTCGGCTGATCGAGTTCGGACGGTTCGGTAGCGTTGTCAACCGTTGACCTGTGCAACGCGCAGGTCGAACCCGATGGTGTTGGCGGGGCGTAGGTGGTGGGTCAGGTCGGTCCAGGCGGGATGCCGGAAGAGGCGGGCGGTCAGGACGGTG
>NZ_CAXQBR010000098.1 GCF_964222135.1 Euzebya sp. | reverse complement strand
TGGCCGGGGTCAGGAACTGCACTGACATGGCAGCCAGCGGCGGGGTCCGCCACCCGGTGCGCAGGTCCGCGCCGGAGCGGGCGGAGAAGCCGACCTCCAGGCGGGTGATCGTGGTCACGTGCACCAGGCCACGCTGGATGCGGTCAGCCCACGCCTGGGCGTCCGGACTCTCACCGAGGCGCACGAGTGCGGACTTGTCGGCGAGCCATTCGGTCACGACCAGGCGGACCGCATGATGTCGGGATCGTCAAGGTCCCTGTGGCGCTCGCTGAACGCGCGGAGGTCATCGACGCTGACGGCCCCAGCGTTGACCCGGGCGTCACGGATGAGGGCTCGCCGGAGGTACTCGGTCCGCGAGATCCCCATCCGCTTGGCGCGGGCGTCGATGGTGGAGACGACCTCGTCGGGCACGTCCCTGATCAGCACGTCTGACATCCGATGGCCTCCTCGTCGATAGCGCATGATATCGCTTCACGTGCCAGGGTGGAGCAATCCATCGTCGGTCAGCATGGGGTGGACGCACCGGATGGTGGCTGCCCGGTTCCCAGACCTACGAGAGCGGCTGCTCTCGGGCGTCTCCGCGGAAACGTCCTTGGCCTCGGAGACGGGATGAACGGCCACAGTGGCAGATCAAAGGAGGTGCTGCGGCTTCACTCACGACCCGTTGTCACCGGCACGCTGTCGCAGTCGCCATAACTCATAGGTTCACCCAGACTGCCACCTCCCGGGGGCCGAAGCTACCAACGGCAGGGAAGCCCGTTCGGCCGGCACATGCATGGACCCTGGCCGGGGGGATCGCCGGGGGCATCCGGCAAGTTCCCGAAGTAGGCGGATCGGAGGTGGACGCGCCCTACCAGCAGGACACCGGGCGTGTCGTAGCGGCTGCTACCCCCAGGAAAGGGGTGTTGGGAGGAGATCGACCCAACGGTGCTGCGAGCTGCCGGCACGATGGCTGGCTCAAGCGCGACGACGGTCCAGCGAGGATGTCCCCAAGAGCGCGCATGCATCTCTCCGTGGCTGCTCCGCCAACCCGCGCGGGAGTCATTGGCATGCCCGCGGGGTATCCCCACGCCATGGGTCGAATCTCAGAGCGGCTTGGCGAGTTCGACGACAACAGCGTGCTCTACCGAGTAGATGAGCCTGACGCCGAGACGTCCGCATGGAAGACGGCTGCTTGGGCCACGAGCAGTGCCATAGGAGTACTTGGTGCACTTCTGCTCGGGAACGTCCTCGCCGAGCCTCATGGCGAAGCCACGGCGAATCTGGTCGTCCTCTTCGGTGCCCTCTTGGTCGTCATCATCTACATGATCTGGCGACGCCAGAGGAACAAGCGCCTAACCGGATCTGCGACCACCTGGCCCACATCCAGCAGTCGGACCGACACGGACGAGCTGACCGATCGCAACGCCCAGTCATGGGAACGCACATGAAGCCGTTCTCCCTCGGGAAGAAGCGCACGGCGGCCGGACTGCAGCGCGGAAGTGTGTTCGAGATCGAGACTGATTCAGGACTTGTCTACCTGCAATTCCTAAGCCATGACGCTCTGGGCATGAGCATCTGCCGTGCCCTTCCCGGTGTGTACGAGAGAGCGCCAGAACTAGGTGAACTAGTTCGGCGGTCAGAGCTGTGGCTTCCCTGGGAACCGCTGCAATCGCGGCATCAAGAGCTCCGACACTGCGGCATCTATGCCGTGCCAGAGAATGATGTCGCAATCCGCTATCGGAGCTTCGCCCGCGCCTGGACACAGGCATTTGAGACGCAGTGGTACATAGTTGACCCGATGACGGGAGACTACGCTCCAGCGGCCGTCGATGAGATCATGGATCTTTCGCCATATGAGGCGATCGGCTTCTCAGAGATCGCAGATCGCATCAGGCGCCAGTGGACACCTCGCGATGGCGTGGCAGAGATGCACGCCATCTGGAAGCAGAAGTCATCAGAGGCACCTACGTCAACGTCAGACGAAAGGTCATCCCAGCACTCCTCGTCCAGTCGGGCATCGATGAGAATTCACCACTACATGTATGCGCGCAGCGTGGATGTGGCACAACGAGTTGCTGAAGCGGCTGCGTCGGCCATCCCCGCCAAGAGTGTTGAGGTTCAGGAGGGACCCATGGCCGGAGAGTGGGGGATTCACGTCTTCACTGAGGGCCGAGACGTTGATGTTGACGCTGAGCGACTCCAGGAGCTGGCCGCTCGAGCCGGTGTGGAGTACGACGGTCATGAGCTAGGACCACTGGACGCGGACTAAGGGCACCGGCGGCCTTGCTTTCCGCGAGATTGGTTTCATATCTGCCCGCGTGGGGCTTGGGAGCGCACCACTTCCCTGTCATGCGGTCGCCAGCAGCGCGACGCCCATGACCGCCGCGAGAGCTACCTCGACCAGCCCAATCCACCTGACTCGCCGTCTCACACGCGCATCAGTCCACGGCCTCGTCCCTGTAGCCCTGACCAATTCGGCGAAGGCCCTCCCGACCGACAGACCTAAACGATGCCTCGCAGCTTCCTGGCGATTGGTAGAGCGAAGTTGCCAGCGAATAGTCAAACGAGGCGTCAACAAGTTCAGAAGGCCATAGACCCCGATCAATCCCGTCCCGATGAGGACGACCCACTCGCCTCCGGACATCGCATTCACCGTACCAGAACACGGCGCAATTGCGGCTCCTCGAACCGTCTGCGAGTCATGGTGTATCGGCTGCTCTCAAGCGTTTCCGCGGAAACGTCCTCGGCCTCGGACATCGGCTGCTCCGCGACGTTTCCGCGGCAAGGCCGACCTTAGGGATCGCTGATCCCGGACGGACTCATGGGGACCGCGCGGATGGATTACTGGCTTCGACTCGCGTGCGGTGGCTCGTCAGGTGTCCTCGTCGGCTTCGAGCGCGGCGGCGATCGCGTGCATGTTGGTCTCCCAGGTCTGCCGGTGCATGGGTGGCAGCAGGTCGTCCCAGGAGATCAGGCACGAACCGCGGAGCTGCATCATCCCGGCAGGACGGGCGATGAGCAGCAGGTGCAGGTGCGCGGCCCCGTCACCCCATCGGTTGACGTGGACCCGTCCGACACCGGGCAGCCGGGCGATGGCACGGCTAACGCGCTGCAGCATCGGCCCCAACTCGCTAACGAGGTCGACAGGCAGGTCATCCAGGTCGTGGTGGGCGACGGGTCCCAGCCACACCTGGGCGGGAACTGCGGTCGGTCCCCCGGTGTGGTGAACCCACCAGCGTCCGTCGGTCCAGACCTCGTTGTCGCTGGGGGCGCAGACCCTGCAGTTCGTCGGGCCGTCCTCGCCCTGGCGGGGCGGCTCGGGCAGCACCGGAGGCTCCAGGACCTTCGGGGTGAGCGTGTCGACCTCGTAGGGGAAGATCTCCCACCCGGCGATCCCGTCTGGGTCCAGCACCGGCCGTTCCCCGATGGGGAGATGGCCGAGCAGATCCGGCGCGAGGGAGGGGCTGTCGGTCGGGTCCTCCGTGGGTTTATCCATTGCCAGACCCTACGGGAACGGCTGCTCTCGGGCGTTTCCGCAGAAACGTCCTCGGCATGGGAGAGCGGCTGGTCTCAGGCTCCTTCGGGAGACGGCCCGACTCTTGAGGAGGTCGGGGGCTACGTGCAAGTGGGCTGGGGCGCATCGGGAGAGCCGGGGCTCCCGTCGCCTCATGGAAGCGTCAGCAAGTCCGGGGTTGAGGTCGTTCACGCCCGCGTCCACGCGGCGGTCAAAGGTGACGTCCGCTCCTGGGTGTCCCGGCGTCGGACGGAGCCAACCAGCGTCCGTTTGGTGGGCACAGGAACTCTCCACCGGGCTGGCCCCACGCGGAGAGGAAGGGGGCCTGATCGCCGTGGGCGAGGACGATGCAGGTGGGCAGCCAGTCGATCATGACGACGTTCATGTCGTTCCGTCGTAGAACGGGTCGTGGATTAGCCATCCTCATCGGCTGCCGCCCACCTGGCTGGTTGTCGATGTCTAGCGCGGGTGCCTCGGCCATCCGGTAAGGTGGTCCGCAGCCGTCGGTGGAGGCCCACCGGCACAGATGGACAACACCCCAATCGCTGCGTTCGTTCCGCTGTACGTCGGAGACCCCGTCACCGACCCGGGCGAGTTAGCGCTCATCCACCGGCTCCGGACAGACCTTCGTGAGGCGGGCCGGGGCGCAGTGCTTCTCGCGAACTTCATCGCGGACAACAAGCGGCAGATCGACCTGCTGGTCATCGTCAACCGTGCGGTGCTGCACGTGGAGGTCAAGGCGTGGTCGGCGGAGCTGCCTGTGATCGGCACGCCGAACCAGTGGGCGCAGCAAACCCCCGACGGGCGGCTGCTAGAGCGGACTAACGCCGGCCGGCAGGCGCTGGACGCGAAATACGCGATAGCCGATGAGATGCGGCGCCTGACCCACCGGGCCGTCATCGACGGTCCTGACGTGGACTTCAAGCGGCACTTCAACGCAGCGGTGGTGATGTGGGAGCAGATCCCCGCCGGGTCACAGATCGAGCCGCCCCGCTTCGTGGAGGTGCTGGGGTACAGGGACCTGCTCACCTGGGCCACCAGCGACCAGCCCCAGACCTTCCCGTGGGGTCCAGACAACTGGGACGCCTACATCCGCCACCTGGGCCTCACCAACGCCGAACAGACGGTTGACCCGGCCCAGGCCCAGGCCGAGGCTGACATGGCGGAGTATGTCAGCCGGACCTGCCGGTCCCTAGAGCACGACCTCCGCGACTGGGTGCCGCTGCCGCTGCTCAACGCCGAGCCCGCAGGTCACGGGCCAAGGACGGCGACGCTCGACGACATCGACGCAGCGGCGCGCGCCGGCGACCACGTCGCCCTGCTCGGTCCCCCCGGCGCCGGCAAGACCCATCTGGCCCGCCACGTCGCTAGTCGCCATGCCGCCGCGGGGCGGCTCGTCGTCTGGCTACGTGCCACCGACTTCGACGGGCGTCTGTCAGACCTGCTGGCCCGTAGCATGGCGCCGTACAGCACACGCCCGTGGGCAGACCTGTGCCGCACCGCCGGGACCGCCAAAAGCGGCATCACGCTGATCGTCGATGGCGCCGAGCGGCTCCCCGAGGACCGACGCGCGGTCCTGCTGGAGCAGCTCAACGCCTGCACGCTGCGGACCCCGGCGGGGGTGCTGCTCACGGGGCACGACCTCTCACACGTCGAGACCGCCACGGCCACGACGGTCCACATCGGCCCGCCCCACGACGACGCCCGGGCCGCCCTGCTGCGCGTCCACGGGGCTGCCGATACGCGCCGGGCAGCCGGCACCTTCACCAGCCCTCACGAGCTTGCGCTCGCAGCCCGTTGCGACGCGGCCCTGCCGGCGACCGCCACGGTCACGGACCTGCACGAGACCTACATCCGTGCGGTCGCGCCCGCCGAGCCAACGCGGGCGGCGGTCCGCCACATCGCCTCGCGCATGCACGACCAACTCGTGTCGACGCTTCGGCTCAGCGACGCCATCGCCCAGCTGGAACGGCACGGGAGCAGCCCGGCGACCATCGACGCCGCGCTGGGTTGCGGGTTGCTGGACCGCCGCGGCCACCGCGTCGGGTTCGCCCACGAGCTGTTCCGCGACCACCTCATCGCCGAGTCGCTCAGCCGCAAGGCGAGCACTGCCGAGCAGTTCGTCGCCGTGCTAACCATCAACGCCAACGCGCCGCACGCCGCCGCCGCGTTGACGCTGCACGACGACCGGGACGTCGCCGCAGCGGCACTGTCGCAGCTGGACCGGACCGACCTGCTGTGCGGCGCCGTCGACGGGCACTTGGGCGACGACCTACGCCACGCCGCCGAGACGGCTATCCGGCGGGAGCTCCGCGCCTGCGCCGACAACGAGACCGCCGCCGTCTTCATCCCGCGCGACTTCCACACCAGCTACTGGTCAGGGACCCACCGGCACGGCCGGGCGCTGCTGCACACCGCCGGTCTGCGGCTCGGCCGGTTCATCGACGAAGTCCTCGAGCTTGCCGACGGCACCGATCAGCTGGTCGCCCGGCAGCTCGCCGACCTTCCATCATCGGTCGGCGGGCACGCCACATCGGAGCTGATTGGTGAGACGATGTTCGCCGGGACCGTCAGCGACAGGGCAACGGTCGGAATCGCCGAGGTGCTCCGCGGCGTGCAGATGTCCGGGCCGCAGTCGACGACGACGCCATGGGACCAGCTGATCCCTCTCAACCCATCCGCCGGGCCGGTGCGGCTCGACGTTGCGGCCCTCCACGGACGGTGGGCTCAGACCGTCGACGTCGAAGCGCTGGTCGAGCTGGTCAACCTCGCCTGGTCACACCGCATGTACCACCTCCGGCTGAATGTCCTGTGGGCCGCCCAGCAGCACGCCCAGGCCATCGACACGCCGGCCGGCCGATCGGCGATCGCCAAGGCCGTCAGCACCCTGCCGACCAACCACATGTTCCTTACGTCGACCCAGACCGAGGTGCTCGCGACGTTTGGCGCCCTCACCGGTGCGCCGCACCTCGACGACCTCGTGACTGCCATGCGGGACCTCACCGGCACCCCCGACGCGGCCGCCGTCGCCGACCAGGCACTGGACGTGCTCGGCCTGCGGTTCGAGCCCGAGGAAATCGTCGGGCCCGTCGACGAGGCGTTCCAGACCCTCGACGAACCCAGCCAGCTCGAGCTGCTGCTGCGAGCCGCTCAGGCCGACTCCTACGTCACGTCGTTCTGGGCGGCAATCTACCTTCGCGAAATCGTCGTCCGTGCCGGGCACGCCAACCCTGACCACCAGCGGCGGATCCACATGCTGCTGACCCGGCTGTTCACGACCCCGATTGGCGACACGCCCAACCCCAGCGGGGACGCGGAGTTGATGGTCACCGCCGCCCAGGCCGCCGTCACCCTCCAGCATCACCCTGCGCTTCCGGCCGACGCCGACGAGCAGCAGCGCCGCTCCCACGCCTTGCTCACTCTGCTGTCGGAGCCCCCCGACGACCTCGCCGAGAACTGCTGGGCCGTGCTGGATGGCGATCGGGCGGCGGCCGGGCGGGCTGTCATCCTGCTCGGCATGGCCATCCACGACCGCACGGGTCCGCTCGAGGACCTCATAACAGGTAACGCTGACCGAATCCGCCCGCTCCTGCACGCCGCGCTCGAGCAGCACCTGCCGAGGTTCAAGCTCAGCAGGTGCGTGCGGCTGCTCCGCCACTGCGGCGACCGCGACAGCATCGCCCTGATCAAAGCACTGCCCATGGACCTCGACCCCGAAGCAGGCCAGACGGCAGTCCACACCATCCGCCAGATCAACGACCGACTCAACTGCTGACCCGACGAGCCAACCTGACCGCACGGGCATCACGCGACTGGGCGCTATGCGCGTGGGTCGCGCCTCTGGCCGTGACCGCTGCACGTCCGTGGCGGGTTAAGGCGCGACTGGCCAACCTCGGGTATCGGCTGCTCTTCGAATCCTGTCAGTGATCCGTCAGCCTCCAGACTCACTGCGCCTGGTCGTCCAGCCAGCGGTGGACGTCGCTGGACATCGTCTGAAGCGCATCGTCTAGGTCCACTCCGAGTCGGTCAGCGATGACGATGAGTGCCCACAGGCAGTCCCCGAGCTCGTGGACGAGGGCTCGGTCGAGGTCTGCGACATCCCGTTTGCCTTCGTGTGCTTGGACGAGCTTGGCCAGATCACCGAGATCGCCGACGAGACCGAGGAGCAGGTCGGTTGTGGTCCACTCCTGGCCATAGCGGTTGCGTTCGAAGACCGCCAGCCGTTCCCGCAGCTCTTCGAAGGCGCCCTCGCCCGCCGTGGGCAGGAGCGTCTGCAGGGATTCGCCACCGGTGAAGACCGGCTCGACCTCCGCCGTTCTTGTCGGCGCGGTCACCGTCGTGCAGGACGCGGTCAGTACCAGCAACGAGCTGAGTACGAGTAGTCGGGCCCACATTGCCGTGTCAGACGTGACCTCCACGCGAGACGTTCCATGGTGAGGCACAAACCGGCCCGGGTGCTCATGGTTCCGAGCCGGCGGCAGAACGTGCCCTATCAACAGGGCGACCACGCATGCGGGAACGGCTGCTCTCCTGCCGGTGGCGGCGCTGAACTCGCCCTATCAACAGGCTACGCGCACGCCGGGGACTGGCATGCGCGGTGAAGTCGGGTGGCATGGAGCGCGTCGGGTCCAACCCAGACCGTGCGTCGACCGTCCGCGGACCCAGAGGTGCTGTGGTCATCGCCCGGGACGTCAGACCTGCGATGGCCTGCCCGACCGACTCCATGACGTCCGGCTGTGCCATCGTTCCGTCTCGGGGGTAGGACGGTCACCGCAGCACCGAGGAAGGTCAGTCATGGACGCGGAGTCGCAATGAGGTGGTGGCAGGTCGTGCTCCTCGTTGCAGGCCCCCTTGCGTTCGTCCTCGTCATGGGAGTGTTCGCATGGGCAGCGACCACGGACCGGGACCTCCGGTGGGGTGCGCGCTCGTCGGCGTGGTTGAAGCGCCACCCCGTCCTGTGGGGTGTTCTCCATGGGGCCGTCTGGGCGATCCCGGGCCCGATCTGGATGGTGCGAGGACGGACGGGCATGGCCCTGTTCTACGCGGGGGCATTCATCGCCTTCGGGGTCCTCGGGTGGTGGACCATCACTCGAGCAGCAGCGGTCGACGATCGCGAGCGGGGCTCCCCGTCGACGTAGGCCGCGGAGGAGGTCGGTGGGGTCAGCCGACGTACTCGAGGGCGGCGTAGAGCGGCTCCAGGACGCCGATCTCGATTCGGAGCGCGTCCGCGCCGTCGAGCAGGGGGTCCAGTGCGATGTCGATCGATTGTCCTGGATCGAGGCTGGTGCCCTGGGGTACGACCGTTGGACCTGGGATCCACCCTCGGGCGTCGTAGCGGCTGACGCGGACGTCGGGCAGCGTGACGTGGGGGGAGCCGGCGCTGGCGATGGTGAGCGTGCCGTTGTCGATGGCCATCTCGACGGTCTGGTCACCGGAGGTGGCGGTCGTGTGGGTTGGCAGGACGTCGGCGAGGGTGGAGAGGTCGGCGTCGGGTGGAGGGACGATAACGCGGGTCCCGATGGTGAGCGTGGCAGGCGGCTCGGACTCGCCGCGCGACACGACGGTGGCCTGCACCTCATACCAACCGGGCTCGAAGCCCTCCGCGCCGGCGTCGGGCATGACCCCGGCCGGGAACGGCCGTCCTGCCTGCAGCCCCGCGTCCGCGTTGACGCCGAACCGCTCGCTCGGTGTCGCCTGCCAGGCCTGCCCATCCCAATGGCGGGCGACGACACCGTCGGGTGGGATGACCAGCGCGCCTTGGATGGGCCGGACGACGTAGCCGAGACCCGCGCCCTCGCCGATCATGTGGCCGACCAGCATCTCTGCCGCGATGGGGTCGCCGTCCGCGTCCGTGGCGTTGGCCGTCGGCGGGACCGATGCGGGCGGCGGCTCGCCGATCGTGTCCGGGGCGGGTGTCGCGGTGGCGACCCACCCGGGCGCCTGGCGGACGAGGTCGATGGCGACCCCGTCCGTGGTGGTGAGCCGGAGGCGATCCTCGCCGACGCCGAGGAGCGTCGGCTGGCCGGTGATGAGGTCCGTCGCCCAGCGGTCCATCGCGGTCTCGTCGTCAGGGCATCCCGCGGCGGTCGAGATGACGGAGCTGACGGTGTGGATGGTTCCATCGTCGTCCAGCTCGATGGCGACGGTGCCGCCGTTGCACCCCGGATGGGTGCCGAAACCGAGCATCACATCGCCACCTGAAGGTTCGGCGTCATCGGTAGTGGGGTCCTGGAAAAGCAGGGTCAACGTGGCGTCGGGGAGGGGGGCGTCGGGGAGCTCGTCGACGGACCGGTAGGAGGTTCCGAGGAGCTCGACGGCGTCCACGGGAGCAGGAGCGGTCGTCGGCTGCGCGGCGGGCGGGGGTGTGCCCAGCTGCACCGACTCATCGGCCGGTCGGGAAACGAGCCCGACGACGGCGACCAGCAGGACGACAACCGCCGCGGCCACACCCATGACCGCCGCACCCGGCACACGCCGAGCCCGGTGCGGTCCGGCGCGGCCGACGTCGGCGACCAGGTCGTCGAGTGCGGGGGTGTCGACGTGCACGGCTGCGAGCTCGTCGCGCAGTGCCCGCGCGGTGGGGTCGCTGGCTAGTCGCGGGGATCCTGGGTCAACCATCCGTCGTCTCCTCCTGCAGCGCGCGGAGTCGGGCCAGGCCGCGCGAGGTGGCGGACTTCACTGCGCCCTCGGTGATGTCCAGCACGGTCGCGGTCTGTGCGACGGAGAGGTCAGCCACCACCCGCAGCACCACGGCGGCGCGCATCCTGAGCGGCAGCCGCGCCAGCAGGGGTGCGAGCACCAATCGGTCCGCGACCGCGTCCGAGGCGTCGGCCACTGCGACGCCCGGGCGGCGGAGTCGTGCGTGGGCACGCACGACGGCTGCGCGTCGTGCGCGACTGCGGACCTCGTTCACCACCGCCCGGTGGACGTACGGCACGACGTCCTCGAGCGGAGACCGCAGATGTCGCCGGTAGGCGTTGGTCCAGGCCTGCTGGGCGACCTCCTCGGCCTCGTGCCTGTCACCGCACAACCCGATCGCAGCCCGGACCGTGCCGGCGTACGCCGACCGGTACACGTGCTCGAAGGCAGCGACGTCTTCTGCCGCCGCCGTCTTGGTCATGCCGTCAACCACACCACGTCCACGCACACCGCCCATCGGAGGTTGCTCACGGATACGATCCCAGGGGGGCTCCGTCGCGTCCCGTCGGGCACTGGACGCCGATGGGGGTAGAAGCGAACTCGACCGTCGGGAGGGTGCATGGTCCTGCTGCAGCATGGCCGGGTGATCGAGGTTGCTACCAACGTCGGTCTGGTCTACCTGCAGTTCCTCGGTACCGACGTACTGGGCATGAGCATGTGCAGAACCTTGCCGGGCGTGCATGGACACCGACCCCGCATCCCTGAACTGGTTCGGCAACCGGAGCTGTGGCTCGCCTGGGAGCCAATCCTCCCGAACGATTCGGGACTACGCGACTGTGGTGTTCACCCTGTTCCCGACGGCGTCGCGATTCGCTATCGCAGCTATCGACGTGACTGGACACAGCCGTTCGACGCGCAATGGGGAACAGTCGATCCGATGACCGGCGTCCACACGCCGGCATCGGTTGAGTCGATCCGCGACCACTCGCCGTACGAGATAGCTGGCTACGAGGAGATCGCGCGTCGGATCCAGCAGGGCTGGACCCCGCGCGACGGCGTGGCTGAGATGCACGAGCTCTGGAGGCGGAACTACCAGGAACCGCCGACGCCCGTGCTGCCCGTTGAAGGCGCTGAGCAGTTCTCCTCCGAAATGGTCTCCCACCTCCTGCACGTCGGCGTCGACGTGGCGGAAGCGACGTTGAGGCACCTGTGGGAGTTGTTCCCGTTCGACAACGTCCGTGTCGGGTCGTGGTTGGAAGGACGTCCTCGGATGAGCGTCGTCGCACCGGCTCGTGACGCAGTCCGGGATTCGTTGACTTTGCGCGAACTCAGCCGGGCTGGCGATGTCGACTATCTGGGAGCCGTTGAAGCGGAGCAGAGGGTTGGTGGGTCGGAGTCATCTCCCACACCGATCCCTGTACATCACTTCGTGTATGCAACGAGCGCCGACGTCGCGCGCCAGTTCGCTGAATCCGTGTCGTCGGTGGTCGACGCCACGAGCGTTGACGTTCGCGAGGGTCCGAGGGCCGGTGAGTGGGGGATCCATGTCTTCACCGAAGGCGACGACGTGGACGCGGAGGCCGAGCGGTTGGAGGAACTGGCCGCTCGAGCGGGAGTGGAGTACGACGGGCATGAGGTGGGACCGTTGGGATCGGGCTAGCCGTTGGCCGGCCCCCGGCCCGCACCTACCCACCCGAAACGACCGGAAGCGACGCCTCCGAGGACCAGCATCCGCTAGGATCGATGATGCGGAGGCCATCCCGTCCTCCGCATCAAACCAAGGCATCCACAGCCAGTTCTTGATGACCGAAAAGGTCTCTGACCAGGCCTTTTGTGTGCGGGGGTCGCCGGTTCGAATCCGGCCGTCCCGACCAGATCCAGCGGTCAGGTGACGGCCCCGTCCTCTCGTGGGTCGGTCCGATCCAGGTCCGTCAGGGCGATGACTTCGGCGGTTGTCAGCGTCGCCCCGTGCACGATCAGCTCCTCCAACCCGCCCGGGTCGTCGACGAATGCCGCGATGACCTGAGCCCGGGTGCTGGCGATGCCCGGCAGCGCCCTGCCGTCGCCCATGTCCGCGCTGGTCAGGACCGCCTGGACTCGACCGAGGACCTGCGCGGCCCGGCGTCGGTGTCCCAGTCCGAGCAGCAGGTGCGCGACGACGGTCGTCCCGTCCGCCTCCGCCATCGGGGCGTGCACGCCACTGGAGGCGGCCGGGCGGTTCCTGCCCGAGGACGGGGATGTCACCGTCACCGTCGACGTCGCGGGCCGGTCGTCCGTCCACCAGCTGCGTCCCGAGGACGCCGGCACCGACTTCGCCATGACGTTCACGTACGACGGGCTCGACGCCTACGGTCGACCCACCCTCGGCGCCCAGCCCGCCCGGGTCACGATCAGCTACCCCGTCGAGTACACCTACCGGATCACGCGGGGCACGTGGGAGTGCCGCCAGTGGGAGCGCCAACACCCGGGCTGCCGCGTCCGGCGCACCGAGGTCCGGCGGACCTACACCGAGCAGGTCGTCCACGACGTGGTGCTGCCGGCGGTGCGCGATGCCCGGGCGGAGGGCATCGGCGGGTGGACCCTCGACGTGCACCACCGCTTCGACCCCGTCGCGCGCGTGCTCGAGCGCGGCGACGGAAGCCTCCGCGCCGCCGAGGTCCTCGCGGTGGGCGGCATCCGCCGGTTCGCCGCGGTGGAGGGCTCCGCTGCCGCCGACGCCCTCCCGGACGGCTCGGTGCTGGTGGCCGACCCGCAGGATGACGTGATCCGGCGCATCGCCCCCGACGGCGCCACGGTCGAGGTCGTCGCCGGCGTGCCGCAGGACGTCGCCGGGTTCGCACAGGAGGACGCCGACGGCACGGCCCTCGCGACGGAGGTGGAGCTGGAGGACCCCGTCGCGGTCGCGGTGACACCTGACGGCGGGTTCGTCATCGCGGAGGAGGGAGGGCGGGCGGTCCGCCGCGTCGCGCCCGACGGGACGATCACCACCGTGGCGGGGGACGGGACGATGCCCGGATCCGACGACGGGACGCTGCTGCCCGGGGAGCCCGAGGACGGCGCTCCGTTCGTCACCGCCAACGGCGACTTCGGACTCGGGACGTCGGGTGCCATCGACCCGACCGCACTGGCCGTGACGGCCGACGGCGTCGTGCTCGTCGCCGATCGCTGGCAGACCGCTGACGGGGTCGCGTGGGTGCTCCGCGAGATCTCGACCGGCGGGGTGATGCGCACCATCGCCGGGGACGGCACCACCTGTGCGCCCGGCGACTGTGCCGCACCCGACGAGGTGCCCGCGGGGACCGTCGTGGCGCGCAACGCGCCCCTCCCGCCCATCCGCGCCCTCGCCGTCCGCCCCGACGGCGCCGTCCTTCTGGCGGTGGGGGAGGACGAGGGGTCCGGGCGCGTCCTCTCACTCGACACCGCCGGGGTCCTCACCACGGTCGTCGGCGGGGGCACGTGCGAGCCCGGTCCCTGCTCGTCGCTCGACGATGGCACCGGGGTCCCGGCCACCGAGGTCTCGCTGGCCACCGTCAGCGACGTCGAGGTCGCGCCCGACGGGCGCCTGTTGGTCGTCGACGCGGGACACGGCCGCACGTACGTGGTCGACGTCGACGGGACGCTCACCACCTTCGCCGGAGGGGGCGAGCAGTCCGCCGGAGGGGCGCCCGTCGGGACCCCGCCCACCCAGGTCCACCTCGACACGAGCACCGCCATCGCCATGCCCGATGGCGCCGTCCTGCTCGTACGGGCCGACCAGGACTGCCTGCCGTCCGAGCTGCGGGCGCTCCCACCAGGCGCTGGGGGTGACGCCGTCAGCGTCCCGACCGCGGTGGCCGTCCTGGCGCTCCTGGCCGTCGCGTCCCTGGCCCTGTGCCTGCGCACCGGCGTCGCGGAGCCGCGCCCGATCGGCACGACCGTCCTCGGGGTGGTCGCGGTGGCAGCCGTCGCCGTGGCCGCGCTGCTGGTCGTCGCACGCGCCGCACCCGCGGTCGCTGCCACGGGGTGCCAGGAGTTCGAGGGAACCGGCGACGCGGACACCGAGCTGTTCCGCGTGACCCCGGCGCTGCCGGGCTACGGGGCGGAGGAGGTCCTCATCCCGAGCGACGACGGCCGGGAGGTCTACACCTTCGACGCCGAGGGACGGCACCTGACCACCCGGCTGGCCCGCACGGGCGAGGTCGTCCGCACCTTCGCCTACACCGACGGCCTGCTGACAGCCGTCACCCAGCACGACCTCGTGGGGGAGGGGACGACGACCACCATCGAACGGGATGCCGACGGACGCGCGACCGCGGTCGTCGGACCCTTCGGCCAGCGCACCGAGCTGGTCACGGGATCATCCGGCTACCTCACCCGCGTCACCGACCCCGCGGGCGGCGCCGTCGCCCTCGAGTACGACGACGACGCCGACCCGGCGCCCGAGACCACGGGGGGTGGCCTGCTCACCGCGATGGTCGACCCCGTCGGCGGCCGGCACATGTACGAGTACGACCCGACGGGCCTGCTCGTCGCCGATCGCGACCCGGTCGGCGGCGTCACCCTGCTCGCCCGCACGGTCTCCGACACCGGCAGCGACGTCGTCCTCACCACCGCGGAGGGTCTCCAGACCGTCTACTCCCAGCGGGTACTGCGCGGTCGCTCCACCAGCACCCTCGTGGACCCCGCCGGAGCGATCACGACGACGACGGCCACACCTGACGGAACCCGCACGACGGTGCAACCCGATGGCACCACCATCGTGCAGCGCACCGCCGCCGACGGCCGGTTCGGCATGGCCGCGCCCGTCGACCGCGAGACGACCGTGACGAGCCCGGACGGGCTCACCACCACGACGACGGTGTCGCGCGGGACGGACCCGCCCATCCTCGACGACCCGTTCGGGCTCGAGGTGCTCACCGAGATCGTGACGACCAACGGACGGACGACCACGGGCACGTGGACGCGCACGCGGGACGGCGACGGCGAGCCCGCCGGCGGCCAGACGGTCCAGACCTCCGCAGAAGGGGTGCAGCGGACCACCGTCGTCGACCAGCTCGAGCGCCCCACGTCCGAGATCCCGGCAGCCGGGGTGGCCCCCACCTCCTTCGCCTACGACGCCGACGGCCAGCTGGCGTCCGTCACCCGCGGCGACCAGTCCTGGACCTACGCCTACGACGCGCTGGGTCGGCGCGAATCGAGCACCGACGCGCTCGGACGCACCACCCGGTGGGTCCACGAGGCCGCCAACCGCGTCGTCCGCACCGAGATGCCCTCAGCCGACGGGCCCGACGTCGGGCGCGTCATCGAGGTCGACCACGACGCCGCCGGCCGGCAGATCGGGCTCACCACCCCCTCGGGGGCGACGTTCGACCTCGACGTCGATGCCGTCGGGATGCGCACCGCCGCGACCCCGCCCGCGACCGGCACCTACCGCCGGACCTACGACGAGGACCACCGGCTGGTCGAGCGGTCCCTGCCGTCAGGGGACGCGATCACGCAGTCCTTCGCCGCCGACCGACCAGCCGGGCTGACCTACCCGGCGGCGACCATCGACTTCGCCTACGACGACGAGACGGACCGCCCGGCGTCGATGAGTCGCGACCCGGCGGTCGGCCCGGCCCAGGTGATGGCCCACGGCTACGACGGCGGGCTGCCGACGTCGTTGGTCCTGAGCGGCGCGGCCGAGGCCGAGGTCGACTACGCCTACGACGCCGACCGGTTCCTCACCCGGCTGCAGCTCGCCGCCGGCGGCGCCGAGGTCGACTGGTTGATCAGCCGGGACGCAGACGGTCAGCTGACCGGTGTCGGCGACCTCGTCCACGAGCGCACCGGACCGGGCAGGGCCCTCGGCGCCGTCACGGCGACCGACGGGATGTCGGTGACGTTCGGCTATGACGCGCTTGCGCGCCAGGTCTAGCGGACCGCGACGGTCGGCGGTGTCGGCGTGGCCGACAACGCGGTGACGTTCGACGCGGCCGGGCGCATCGCCTCCCGGACGGTGCAGATCGCGGATGCCGCGCCCCGCACGCTGACCTACGGCTACGACGCCGACGGGCAGCTGGTGACCGTGACCGATGGCGGGGACGTCGTCGAGGCCTACGCCTACGACGCCGACGGGGCGCGCACCACCGCCGAGCGGAGCAGCACGGCGGGCGGCCAGCCGCGTCGCACCGACGTGGTGCGCGGCGACGACACCTTCGAGTGGTCTGCCGTCGGTGAGCTCCTGCGGGCCGTGGTCGACGGCACCGAGGTCACCTACGCCTACGACGCGCTTCACCGCCGGGTCGCACGGACCGCGGGCGGCACCACCACGACCTACCTGTACGCCAACCCCTCCGACGCCCTCCAGGTCTCCGGTTCCGTCGGGCCCGACGGGGTGCTGACGATCTACCGCTACGACGACGACGGGTTCTCGTCGCCATGGACCGCCACGTGGCCGGCGACGTCGAGCGGTCCGTCGTCGCCGTCGACCAGGTCGGCACGCCGATCGCGGTCCGGCCGGTGGACGGCGACACGACGACGCCGCTGCCGGCCAGGGACGTCTGGGGGATGGCGTTGCCGGGCGAGACGCCGGTCGAGGTGCCCGGGCTCGTGCTCGGCTTCGCCGGCGGGATCGAGGATCCCCTCACCGGTCTGGTCCGCTTCGGCCACCGCGACTACGAGCCCCTCACCGGGCGGTGGATGGCTCGCGACCCGCTCCTGCTCGACGGCGGGCAGGTCGACCTGTACGCCTACGTCGGCGGTGATCCGGTCGCCCGCCGCGATCCCACGGGGCTGATCTGCTTCGGGTTCAGCGCCTACGGCGGCGTCGGCGGCGGCATCTCGCTGTGCCTCGACAGCGACGCGGTCTCCCTGTGCGGTGAGGTCGGGTTCGGTGCCGGAGGCGGCTTCGCGCTCTCCAACGAGGGCGCGCAGGACGACGGCACCGCGATCTACGTCGAGGGAGGGGTGGAGTGCGGCCCCGCGGCCGGCACCGGCCACGTCCGCCTGGACTCCTGTGGGCGGTTGGACGGTCGCTTCCAGGGGCAGCTCGGGCCGTTGGGCGGGCAGACGTCGGTGGACCTGTCGACCGGCGAGGTGGTCGGCACCAACATCAGCGCCAACGCCCTCGGGTCGGAGAACGCGATCGCCGATGTGGTCACCCGCTCGGCGCGCTGCAGGCTGGGTGGCCGCGTCGCGGGGGAGGTGTGCGGGCGGTTGCCGTGATCGTGCAGGTCGGGTCTCCCCCGTCGGTGGAGGGGTAGCGTCCGCAGCCACGACGCTGGAGGTGTCAACATCGTCGGCTCGCACGACTGACGACCACGCGGGTCAGGCGTCCCCCAGCGCCCGTCGGGTGAACGCCATCAGTTCCTGGAGGTGAGCCGACAGGTCCGGATCCACCGCGTCCGGCGAGGTGGGTCCCACGAGCGCTTCACCCAGCGCGCCCACCAACGCGGCGGCGGAGAGGTGCGGGTCCTGTGCGGGCAGGCGGCCGGCCGCCACGCCCGCCGCGATGCGGCCGGCGATGCCGTCGCGGTAGCTGCGCCGGAACGCCAGCCGCTCGGCCTCCACCAGCGGGTCGACCGGCTCGGCGATGAGCGCCCACGCCAGCCGGGGCGCGGCCAACGCCCGCGCGCAGAACGTGCGGACCCACGCGAGCACCTGCGCCACCGGGTCGTCGTGGGCCGCCGCGGCGGCCTCGGCCGCCCGGATCTCGCCCTCGCAGACGGTGCGGAACACCTCGACGAAGAGCTGGCCCTTCGAGGGGAAGTGCCGGTAGAGCGTGCTCGCCCCCGTCCCGGCTCGCTCGGCGACGGCGGCGACGCTCGCGGCGGCGTACCCGCCCTCGCGGACGACGTCGTGGGCGGCGGCGACCAGGCGATCCCGGGTCGGTGCGGTCGTGATCACGGCGGGAACGGTACCGGGCGTGGCCCACCGTGCGCCCACGGGGCGATGGCGGGTCGGTTGAGGGCGGAGGCGAGTCCCGCGAGGCACCCGTGGGTCGATGGCGGGACGTCCAGGCGCGGCAGGGACCCCGCGAGGCGCCCGTGGGGCGATGGCGGGCCGCCCGCCCGGCAACCGCTTGCGAATCCGGATTCGCAGGCGCATGATCGGGCCATGACCACGCTCCCCGCCGACCAGACGAGCCGTCCCGAGGTCCGCGAGGTCCGCAACCAGCCGCCCGACCTCCGGCCCTACAACGCGTTCACCGCCGACGTCGCCCTCGTCGAGGGCGTCGCGCGGGAGGGCGCGGCCTGGGACCACGACCACCTGGTCGAGATCGGGGTCCTCGCCGGCAGCGAGGAGTCCTGGGACCACTCGCGCCGCGCCGAGCGCAACCTCCCGGTGCTCCACCCCTACGACCGGTTCGGCAACCGGGTCGACGTCGTCGAGCTCGACCCGTCGTGGCACCACCTGCTCGGCACGGCGATCGCACATGGGATGCACTCGGTGCCCTGGACCGCGCCCGAGGGCGGGCACGTGGCCCGGGTCGCCCGGTTCGGCCTGTGGAGCCAGGTCAACGCCGGCGTGATGTGCCCCGTCTCGATGACCACCGCGGTCGTCCCCGCGCTCCGCAGGGCCGCGCCCCACCTGGCGGAGGAGTGGGAGCCGGCCCTCACCCGCACCGACTACGAGACCGTCGCGCTCAGCGGGATGGCGATGACCGAGCGGCAGGGCGGCTCGGACGTCCGCGCCAACGTCAGCCGGGCCGAGCCCCTCGGCGGCGACCGGTACGCGATCTGGGGCCACAAGTGGTTCTGCTCCTACCCGCCGTGCGACATCTTCCTGGTGCTGGCGCACACCGACGCCGGCCTGTCGTGCTTCCTCGTCGAGCGCGGACCGGGCCTGGAGTTCCAGCGACTCAAGGACAAGCTGGGCAGCCGCTCCCTCCCCTCCTCCGAGGTCGAGTTCCACGGCATCGAGGGCCGGCTCGTCGGCGAGGAGGGCCGCGGGGTCCCCGCCATCATCCAGATGGTCAACCAGACGCGGATGGACTGCATCATCGGCGCGGTGGCCGGGCTGCGCTCCGGCACCACCCACGCCGTCCACCACACCCGCCACCGGACCGCGTTCGGCAGGCGGCTCGCCGACCAGCCCGCGATGGCGAACGTCCTGGCCGACCTGGCGATCGAGTCCGAAGCCGCCACCCACACCGCGCTGCGCCTCGCCCGCGCCTACGACGCCGGTGACGTCGACGCCGGTGAGGCGGCCTTCCGGCGGCTGGGCACGGCGATCGAGAAGTACTGGATCTGCAAGCGCTCCGCCGCCCACGCCGCGGAGGCCCTCGAGTGCCTGGGCGGCAACGGCTACGTCGAGGACTCCGGCATGCCGCTGGTCTACCGCGACTCGATCCTCAACGGCATCTGGGAGGGGTCGGGGAACGTCGCCGCCCTCGACGTCCTCCGCGCCATGGCCAAGTCGCCGGAGGCGGTGACCGCGTTCATGGCCGAGTGCCGCCTCGCCGAGGGGGCCGACGCCCGCCTGGACGCCCACCTCGACGCCGTCGAGGCCCAGGTCACCGCGCTGTGGCGCACCGAGGACCCGCAGGACGTCGAGTACGGCGCCCGCACCCTGGTCGAGGACATGGCCGTGGCCCTCCAGGCCAGCATGATGGTCCGCCACGCGCCGGCAGCCTCCGCCGACGCGTTCTGCGCCGGCCGGCTCGGCGACGGCGGCCGGGTCTACGGCACCCTCCCCGCGGGCCTCGACACCGCGGCGATCATCGACCGGGCCCTCGCGGTCTGACCCGCCCGACCGCCGTGCCCGCCGACCCGACCCACGCGCCGTACGAGACCCTCACCTACGACGTCACCGACCGGATCTGCCGGATCACCCTCGACCGGCCCGAGCGCGGCAACGGCCTGACCGCCCAGCTGATCGGCGAGCTCGCCGCCGCCGTCGAGCAGGCCGACCTGGACCCGGCCGTCCACGTCATCCTCCTCGCCGGCAACGGCAAGGGGTTCTGCGGCGGCTACGACCTGGTGGAGTCAGCCGAGGGGACAGCCGGAGGGGGCACATCCCTCGGCCAGCCCCACGGCGACGCGCCGCCTGGCTCAGCCCTCGACCCGGCGGTCATCGCGGCCAACCACGACCCCTCCCGCACCTGGGACCCGATGGTCGACCACGCGATGATGAGCCGGAACGTCCGGGCGTTCATGACCCTGTTCCACGCCCAGACCCCCGTCGTCTGCAAGGTCCACGGGTTCTGCGTCGCCGGCGGCACCGACCTGGCCCTCTGCAGCGACCTGCTCGTGATCGCTGCCGATGCCAAGATCGGCTACCCGCCGGCACGGGTGTGGGGATCGCCGACCACCGCGCTGTGGGCCAGCAGGATCGGCCCCCAGCGGGCCAAGCGGCTGCTGTTCACCGGCGACTCGCTGTCCGGGACCGAGGCGCTCGAGTGGGGCCTCGCGATCGAGGCGCCGCCGGCAGACGAGCTCGACGCCCGCGCCGACGCGCTGTGCGCGCGGATCGCGCGGATGCCCCGCAACCAGCTGGCGATGATGAAGCTGCTGGTCAACACCCAGGTCCACGCCCAGGGCTTGCACGCCACCCAGGTGCTCGGAACCGTCTTCGACGGCATCACCCGCCACACGCCCGAGGGGTACGCCTTCGCGCAGCGGGCTGCCGAGGCCGGCTTCCGACAGGCGGTCCGCGAGCGCGACGAGCCGTTCGGCGACCACGGCCCCCGGACCTCCGGCGTGGCCACCGACGAGGCCTGACGCCCGCGATGCGGGACGGTGGCCCCGTCCGGTGCATCATGCGCCCATGCACCGCACCGCCGCCGCCGCACGCCCCTGGCTGTCACCCACCGCCCAGGCCCGGGAGGCCGAGATCCTGGCCGGCCTGCCGACGGGCAGCGACGCGATCGCGACGGCCGTCGACGAGCTTGCCGCGGAGAGCGACCGGATCCACGTCGAGGAGTGCGTCAACCTCAACCCCGCGACCAACGTGATGAACCCGGCCGCCGAGGCGCTGCTGTCCTCGCGGCTCGGGACCCGGCCGTCCCTCGGCCACCCCGGGGAGAAGTACGAGACGGGCCTCGAGGCCATCGAGCAGATCGAGGTCATCGCCGCCCACCTCGCATGTGAGGTCATGGGGACGACCTACGCCGAGGTGCGGGTGCCGTCCGGATCGATCGCGAACCTGATCGCGTTCATGGCCACCTGCCGCCCGGGTGACGCGATCATCGTCCCCCCGCCCGCCATCGGCGGGCACGTCACCCACGACCGAGCCGGTGCCGCCGGGCTGTACGGCCTCGAGATCCACCACGCGCCGATCGACGCGGCCCGGTACACGATCGACGTCGACGGTCTCGCCGACCTGGCCGAGCGGGTCCGTCCTGCGCTGATCACCGTCGGCGGCTCCCTCAACCTGACCCCGCACCCCGTCGAGGCCATCAGCGACGTCGCCCGGGCCACCGGTGCGCGCGTGCTGTTCGACGCCGCGCACGCCTGCGGGATGCTCGCGGGGCAGGTGTGGCCGAACCCGCTCGCCCAGGGTGCCGACCTGATCACGATGAGCACCTACAAGAGCCTCGGCGGCCCGCCGGCCGGGCTGGTGCTCACCGACGACGCCGACCTCGCCGCCCGCATCGACGCGGTCACCCACCCCGGCCTGACCGCCAACTTCGACGTGGCCAACACCGCGGCGCTGGCTGTCGCCCTGCTCGACTGGGTCGACCACGGCACCGCGTACGCCCAGGCGATGGTCGACACCGCCCGGACGCTGGCGGACGCGTTGGCGGACGCCGCGGTGCCGGTCTTCACGACCACCGAGGGGCCGACCACGACCCACCAGCTCGCGATCCACGCCGACCGGTGGGGCGGCGGGCAGGCCACCGCAGACCACCTCCGCAGGGCGAACGTCCTGGCCAGCGGCATCGGGCTGCCGACGGGGGAGGGGCTGCGCCTCGGCACGCCCGAGGTCGTCCGGTGGGGCATGGGTCCCGACGACATGGCCGAGCTGGCCGGGTTGATCGCCGAGGCGCTGGACGGCGACCCGACCGCCGTGGAGGCGCGCACCACCGCCTTCCGCAGCCGGTTCACCCAGCTGCACCACATCCGCGGCTGAGCCGCAGCGCGGACCCGACGCTCAGACCGGCCGTTCAGACCCGGGCGGGGGAGGGGTGGGGGGCCTCGCAGGTCCGCCACGGGCCCAACCCGATCCGGCTGCGGACCTCGTCGAGGACCCGGTCGTAGGTCTCGGCCTCGACGTAGTTCGCGTGCCGGGGCGAGTCGACGTAGCGGTGGCCGCCGCGCAGGTCCGGGTGGTGGGTGCGCCGCAGCGCGTCGGTGCGGGCGCGTCGCGGGTCGTCGGCGTCGAGGGCCAGCACGCCGGCGACGAGCTGGGCCATCCGGTCGAAGTGGCCGTAGGCTGCCGAGGCGAACTCGATCATCCCGACCACCGCGAGCGACGGGACGTCGCGCGGGAACAGGTTGAGGTACAGGTCCGACCGGCCGTGGCGCCACGCCAGCACGCCGGGGTCGAGGAACGGGATCGCGTGGTGGTAGCCGGTCGCCAGCAGCACCAAGTCGGCTTCCACCCGCGAGCCGTCGGTGAAGACCACCCCGTCGCCGTCGAGCCGCGCGACGTCGGGCTTCGCGGTCAGGTCCCCGTGGGAGAGGTGGTGCAGGACCACGGTGTTGACGATCGGGTGGGTCTCGAGGACGTGGTGGTCGGGGGCGGGTAGGCCGTAGCGCTCGGGCCGCCCGACGACGACGCGGAGCAGCGCCTCGAGGGCCCAGGTCTCCACCCGGTGGGGGATCGGGAGGGGCGGCGGGTCGGCGACGATCACGTCGGTGGGCACGCCGAACAGGTGCTTGGGGATGAACCAGTAGCCGCGCCGCAGGCTCAGCACGGCGTGGTCGGCGCGGACCGCGGCGTCACAGGCGATGTCGACGCCGGAGTTCCCCCCGCCGACGATCACGACCCGCCGTCCCTCGAACTCCACGGGGTCGCGGTAGGTCACGGAGTGGCGGATCTCGCCGTCGAAGTGGCCCGGTAGCTCGGGGACGTTCGGCTCCCACGTCACCCCGTTGGCGCAGACGAGGGCGTCGAACGCCTCCTCACCCTCCCCCGTGGTGATGGTCCAGCCCCCCTCGGGGGCGGGGGCGGCGTGGTGCACCGCTGCCGAGAACCGGATGTGGCGACGCAGGTCGAAGGCGTCGGCGAAGGAGCGGATGTAGGTGAGGATCTCGCGGTGGTCGGGGTAGTCGGGGTAGTCCTCGGGCATCGGGAAGCCGGGGAACCCCGACTGGGTGCGCGAGGAGATGAAGTGCGCCGACTCGTACATCGGTGACCCCGGCGCGTCGATGTCCCAGATCCCTCCCACGTCGGGGTTGCGTTCGAGGACGACGGGTTCGAGACCCTCGGCGCGCAGGGCGCGTGCGGTCAGCAGCCCGCTCGGCCCGGCGCCGACGACGGCGACTCTCCTGGACATGGCGACCTCCCGTGCGACAGGACGTGACAGTTCCTCACGTCTTCTAGACGTGAGCGTGTGTCACGTCAAGGGCTGCGTGCGAGGATCTGCGCATGTCCGCGTCCGAGGAGGCCAGCGTCCGCCGCCTGCCCGAGCAGGGCCGGAGCCGTGCTCGCGTCGAGCGGATCCTGGACGTCGCGGCGGAGCTGATCGCCACGACCGGCGTGGACGCGATGACGATGAGCGGGCTGGCGGAGGCCGCCGAGGTCTCACTGCCCTCGGTGTACCGCTACTTCCCGTCGAAGCAGGCGATCGTCGCGACGCTGGTCCAGCGCTACGCGGCGCGCGTCCGCGAGCAGCTGGCGGCGACCATGACCCCGCCGTCCTCGCGAGCGGGGGCGAGGGCCGCCCTCGGCGAGGCCATGCGGGCCTACTGGGCCCTGTACCGCAGCGACCCGGCCTTCGCGGCGGTGTGGTCCGCGGCGGTGGCGGACCCCGCCCTGGTCGATCTCGACGTGCAGGACAGCCGCCGGAACGGCGCGCTGCTGGCGAGCGCGCTGCGGGGTGTCGTCGACGACGACGCGGCGGATGATCTCGACCGGCTGGCGTTCCTCGCGAGCCACCTCGCGGGAGCGGTCGTGCGACTCGGCGTGCTGCTCGACGCGGACGAGGCCGACGCGCTCGTCGGCGCGGTCGTGGACCGCGTCCTCCCCGCCCTGCTGGGCGTGCAGGGCGAGGGCTGACTCATCCCTCGTCGGCGTCCGGCCGGGGGAGGGGCATGTCGCCCTGGTCGCCGACGATGATCCACATCGAGAACGTGGCGGCCCCGTCCCCCGCGCTCTCGTAGCGGTGGGGCTCGTGGGCCTCGAAGACGATCACGTCCCCGGCGGCGAGGTCGACGGTCCGGTCCGCGATCGTGACGGTCAGGGCGCCGCCGTCCACGTGCACGGTCTCGCGGGTGCCGCGGGGGTGGGGGGCACCGCCGAACCCCTCGCCCGGCTCGAGGCGCCAGCGCCACAGCTCGATGCCCATCGGCGGGTCGGTGCCGATGAGGAGCTCCGCCCGGCTCCCCGCGGGCGTGCTCCACAGGACGACCGCGTCCGCGGTGCCGCGGTGCTTGACCAGCGGGCCCGCGGGACGCTCGAGGAGGGTGGCGAGGCCGACGCCCAGGGTCTCGGAGAGGGCGCAGAGCGTCGCGACCGACGGGTTGGAGCGGTGCTGCTCGATCGCGACGATCGTGCCCTTCGACAACCCCGACGCCGTGGCGAGCGCGTCCTGCGACCAGCCGAGCGCCTGGCGGAAGCGCAGCACGTTGGCGCCGATGACATCTGCGAGCTCCTCGACGTCCACCGCTGTGCCTCCGGTTCATCGGACTGTGCCGGTGGCGCATTCCACTTGCCTAGAGCACGACCGGACCGTACTGTCGTGATCCACTGTACTGGACCTGGAGAACACTTCGATGACCGCTCTGCTGCTCTCGTTGGGGTCGGCCGCCACCTTCGGCGCCGCCGACTTCCTTGGCGGCCTGGCCAGCCGCAAGGCGCACGCGATCCCCGTCGCGCTGCTCAGCCAGGTCGTCGGGCTGGTCGTCCTGCTGGGGGCGATGCTGGTGCTCCCGGGCCGGCTCTCGGCCGCCGCCTTCGCCTGGGGGCTGGCGGCGGGGCTCGGCGGCGCGGGTGGCCTGATGCTGTACTTCCGGGCGCTCAGCATCGGCGCGATGGGGGTCACCGCCCCGGTGGCGTCGCTGGTCGGCGCGGCGATCCCGGTCGGTGTCGGCCTCGGGCTGGGCGAGCGCCCGGAGATCACCGCAGCTGCCGGGATCGTCCTCGGCGTGGTCGCGACCGTCCTGGTGTCCCGGCCGGCCGACGCCGACCCGACGGCCGATCCCGCGGCGCAGCGCGCCGGTCTCATCGCCGCGGCGGCTGCGGGCGTGCTGTTCGGGTTCTTCTTCGTCGCCCTCGACCGCGCTCCTGACGACTCGGGTCTGTGGCCGCTCGTGGGCGCGCGCGTCGCCGGCATGGCGTTGCTGCTCGGCGTGCTGGCCCTGCGGCGCCCCGCCCGCCCAGCCCGTGACGCGGTGGGGTTCGCCACCGTGTCCGGGCTGCTCGACATGGCCGCGAACGTGCTGTTCCTGCTGGCGACGCGTGAGGGGCTGTTGGTCCTGACCTCGGTCGTGACCGGCCTCTACCCGGTGGGGGTGGTCGTGCTCGCCTGGCTGGTGCTGCGCGAACGGCTGGGCCGCGTCCAGCTGCTGGGCGTCGGCCTGGCGCTGTCGGGGACCGCGCTCATCGCGATGTGACCGGTGGGGTGCCGCTGAGGGCGTGGTGGCGCAGCTGCACCGCGACCTCGCCCAGGCGGTCGCCCCAGACGTGCTCGAGGACCGTCGCGACCGACCAGCCGGCCTGGCGCAGCTCCAGGTGGCGCCGGATGTGGTCGTGGGGGCCGCCGGGGTGCACGGACGTCTCGACCGCGAGGGCTGGGTCGGCGTCGAGGACGCACAGGTCCACGGCGTGCCGCCCGACGCGGTACGGGGCGCCCACCGACAGCCCGGCGTCGACGAGGGCGCCGGACAGCCGGACGGTCCAGGACGTCCCGCGGACCGGGGCGGTGGCGGCACCGGGCGGCCGGTCCGACTCGACGAGGTACGCCCCGATCAGGGACCCGTCCGGCGGGTCGGCCGAGACCAGCCACTCGATGCGGCGCCGCGCGCGGGTCGCCATGACGGCGAACAGGTGCGGGTCGTCGGCGAATCGCCACACCGCCGGGCCGTCACCGGTCCCGATGCCGAGGGACACGATGACGACGTCGCGCTCCATGCCCTGGAACGCGTGGACCGTCCCGACGCGCAGGCCGAGCTCGCGGATCCCGACGTGGCGGAGCCGGTCGAGGGCGGCTTGCTCGATGGCGTCGGCCTGCGCGCGGAACGGCGAGATGACGCCGACGCTGTCCGCTCCCGCGGCGTGCAGCGCCGCCAGGCGGTCGAGGACCGCGTCGACCTCGGCGGCGACGACCTTGTCCGGGCCGCGCGCGTCGTCGAGGCGCGTCACGTCGATCAGGTCCTCGTCGGCGTTGGCAGGTGTCGCGGTGACCAGCGCGACCGTGCCGTCGTAGAGCTCGCGCCCGACGAAGTCGAAGAGGTGGGGGCCCGATCGGAAGTGCTCGTCGAGCTGGCGCACCGGCGCGGTCGAGGCCGCGACGTCGAAGATCGAGTTGGCCCTCGCGTCGAGCTTGGCGGCGAGCGCCGGCGAGGCGTCCGGCAGGTGCGCGGCGCGTGCCGCATCGACAGCGGCGGTCGGCAGGAACGACACGTGGCGCAGCTGCTGGGGATCGCCCACGACGACCGCACGCTGGCCCCGCAGCAGTGCGGTCGCCGCACGCGGCTGGTCGATCGAGGACGCCTCGTCGAGGATCACCAGGTCGAACAGGGCGGGGTGCATCGGCAGGAGGTCGTCGATGTCCCCGAGCGTCCCGACCCAGACCGGGAGGGCGGTGGTGACGTGGCGACCCAGCTCGGCGAGCTTGGCGCGCCGCGTGGCCCGTCCCGACCGCAGCGCGGGGGCCAGCGCGCCGCGGGCACCGCGGACCTCCCGGGTGAGCCGCCGCTCGTCGCGGGCGAGCGCATCCATCCACTCCCCGGTCAGGTGCTCGAGGCGGTCCTGGGCCGCCAGCAGGCTGTCGAGGCCCAGACCCGCATCCAGGCGCCCCGCCCCGTCGACCAACCCGCGGGTGGCGATCGCCAGCGCGATCGCGTCGTACAGGTCCGCCCGGTCCGGCGGGGTGCTGGTGCCGAGCAGCTCGACCAGGCGCCGCCAGCGCCGGCGTCGGCCGAACTGGTGCCAGGCGGGCGGCTGCAGACGGGTCTCCGCGGCGAGCGTCGCCACCTCGTGGAGGCTGACGTCGGGCCGGCCGAGGCCGGGCAGCCGGTCCCGCAACGCGCGGGCGCGGGCGTGGTCGCCGAGCAGCTCGAGGCCGTGGAGGGCGCGGGCCAGGTCCGTCCACAGCTCGTCGCGCCGCTCCAGCGCCTCGGCCATCGCGGCGTGACGCCGGTCGGTCTCCGCACCGGGGATCGGGGTCGGGCGTCCGGCGGCGAGGCGCCGTGACAGGTCGTAGCGGTCGTGGACCGAGCCGAACCGGACCGGGTCCGGGCCCGGCCGCGCGGCGACCAGCTCGCTGACGGCCTGCACGGTCGCCGGGGACTTCGCCGCCACCAGCACCGAGCGGCCGTGCGCCACCGCGTCACCGACGATCGCGGCGATCGTGTGGGTCTTGCCGGTGCCCGGTGCTCCGGAGATCACCGTGACCGGCGCGGTCCGCGCCTCGACGACGCAGCGGTGCTGGGCCACGGTCAGCCGGTACGCGCTCGGGATGTCGTCGCCGGGCTGCGCCGGCGGTCCTCCGCGGTCGAGGTACAGGGCGTGCAGGGCCGTCCAGGTGTTCCCGATCCGCTCGTGCCACAGCCTGAGCGACCCGGCGGCGCTGAAGTCCGGTCGCGTCTCGGCTGCGTAGATCCCGAGTCCCACGACGATGCGCGGATCCTCCCGCTCGGCGAACCAGGCCGGGGTCGAGTGGGCCGACGTCATCCGGGTCGCCGGCAACCCGGCGGCGGCCGCCGCCTGCTCGGCGAACGCCCGCAGGTTGGGCATGTGGTGGATCATGGCGGCGGGCGCGTCGGGCCCCATGCCGGCGAAGACGCCCCCGCCGAGCGCGCCGACGACGCGCGCTTCGAGCTGCAGGCGGGTCGTGTGGTCCTCGATCAGCGGGCTGACCAGCAGGTCCCCGGTGACCGTGGCCGCTTCGTCGCGCATCACGACCTCGGCGGTGACGAGCGGTTCGAAGGCGGTGACGGTCCCGCCGTCGCCGTCCGGGAAGCGCCCCGCGGCCCACAGCCAGCCGAGGCGCAGGTTGTTCTCGCCGGGACGGATGGCGTCGATGGCCGCGAGGTGCTGCACGACCTGTCGACGGCCGATCTCGAGGGGGATTCCGGCGTCCGGGTTGGCGAGGGCACGCAGGTTCGACAGCGGGAGCCAGCGGAAGGTCGCCGGCGGCGCCGACGGGCGCGTGCGACGACCACCGCCGGACTCGGTGTCCGCGAGGTCCGCCAGGACCGACAGGACCCCGTGGATGCCGCTCGGCACCGGGGCGTGGACGGGTTGCATCAGCCGCGGAGGCTACGTCGGACGGCGGTGGATGCGTACGTACATGGGGGGAGGAAGAGCATCACGACGTGTCATCGCGGGCGCGGCGGTGATCGGTGACACTGGTCGGCGGTCTCACACCACGGGCCCCGGAGCGCGCCCGACCCCCGCGCGTGCCGGTGGTCCGCTCCTGCGCGGTCAGGTCGCGCCGTACCCCGCCCCCGGCTGGGCGATCGGGGCGGTGAGCTGCTCCTCCGGCACGCCGAACGCCTCGACGAGCGCGGCGGCGTGGGGGCGCAGCTCCGCACAGAGCTCGTTGACGCGGCGGATGACCATCTTCGCCCTGGTCGCGCTCAGCCGGCCGTGCTCGAGGAACCACGCCCGGTCAGCCTCGATGACGCTCAGGGCGTGCAGCTCGCACAGCTGCTCGAGGACCTCCCGGGCCGGTCCCTCCTCGACCTCGCCGACCGCGGTGACGAAGGCCTCGAGCACGAGGCGGTCGATGTGGGCCCGGGCCGCCGCGAGCACGTGGTCCTGGCAGTCGTTGAACACCTCGAACGGGTCGCCGCCGTCGGACTGGATCCCCGCCCGCAGTCGCCGCGCGACCCCGTCGAGGATGTGCTCCTCCCGGAAGCTGAGCAGCTGCAGGTGGTACCCGGCGTCCCCCAGGTGCGCCTCCTCCTCACGACCGGGGACGCGGTCGATGAGGGACTGGACCAGCCGCCGCGCGGCGGTGCGCTCGATGACCACGTCGGTCACCAGGTCCGCGACGAACCGGGCCGTGCCGATCGCGTCGAGGTTGCTGACCTCCTCCCGGTAGTCCGTCAGCAACCCCTTCGCGACCAGCTGGAGGAGGACCGTGTTGTCGCCCTCGAAGGTCGTGAACACGTCGGTGTCGGCCTTCAGCTGCGGCAGCAGGTTCTCCGCCAGGTAGCCCGCCCCGCCGCAGGCCTCACGACAGGTCTGGATCGTGTGGGTGGCGTGCCAGGTCGCGACGGCCTTGACGCCGGCGGCGCGGGACTCGAGCAGGCGGCGCTCCCGCTCGTCGCCCTCGCCGAGGCTGAAGATCCGGTGGAGCTCGTCGACGTCCTCGGTCTGCACGCACTGCAGGGCGTAGGTGGTGGCGATCGCCGGCAGCAGCCGCCGCTGGTGCACGCGGTAGTCGAGGATCCGCACCTCGGTGTCCGACCCCGGCGCCCCGAACTGGCGGCGCTGCAGGCCGTAGCGGACCGCGATGGCGAGCGCCCGCTTGGTCGCCCCGATCGCCCCGCCGGCCACGCTGATCCGGCCCTGGATGAGGGTCCCGATCGTGGTGAAGAACCGCTTGGTGTCCCCCTCGATCGACGAGCGGTAGGTGCCGTCGTCCTCGACGGTCGCGAACTGGTCGAGCAGGTCCTCCTTCGGGATCCGCACCCCGTCGAAGGCCAGCCGCCCGTTGTCGACGCCGTTCAACCCCGCCTTGTGCCCGTCGTCCTCCACGGTCACGCCGGGCCGCTCCGCGCCTGCGGTCCCCTCGCGGATCGGGACGACGAAGGCGTGGACGCCGTGGGACTCCCCGCCGGTGACGAGCTGGGCGAACACCACCGCGGTCGATGCGTGGACCGCGGCGTTGCCGATGTAGTCCTTCCACGCCTCCCGGTCGGGTGTGTCGATCACGAACTCGCGGGTGTCCGGGTCGTAGGTGGCGGTGGTCCGCAGCTGCTGGACGTTCGAGCCGTGACCGGTCTCGGTCATCGCGAAGCACCCGACGAGGTCGCAGCTGATCACGCCGGGGAGGTACGCGCGGTGGTGGCGCTCGGTGCCGAGGTGCTGGATCGCCCCGCCGAACAACCCGAACTGCACGCCGGCCTTCACCAGCAGCGACAGGTCGCCCATCGCGAGGGTCTCGAAGGCCGTCACGTAGGAGCCGATGTCGGCCTCGCCGCCCACCGACGTGGGGAACCCGACGGCGGTGCCGCCCTCCTTGCGGGCCAGCGTCTGGAGCTGGGAGAAGACCCGCTCGCGGTACGCCGCGTCGTCGAGGTCGACCACCGGCGCGAACTCCGGGGAACGGAGCACCTGCTCGCGGACCTCGTCCCGCGCCCACGCCCGCTCCCCGTCGAGGAACCCCCGCAGATCGCCCACCAGCCCCGTCGTGACCATCCCGCTCATGTCGTCTCCCTGACTGCCTCACCAACTGCTGATCGGCCTGCACCCTACGCCCTCCCCCTCCGCCCCAAACCACGAGGGACTCCGGTCCGGCAGACGCATGCTAGGCACACTGGGGCGCATGCCCGTCCCCGTCCCCGAGACCATCACCTGCGTCGAGTGCCGCGGCACCTGCCACCGGCTCGGCCACGCGCCCGAGGAGGGGTTCGAGCCGGGCGACTGGGTCGCCTACCGCTGCGCGGACTGCCTGGACCGGTTCGACCTCGAGGTCGCCGACCCCGCCGACGACGAGCCCGAGAGCAGCCGCTGGGCCGACTGACGTCCTCGGGCGAGCGCGTAGCATTCCGCGCTCAGCCGACTCCCCGAGGACACCCACCGTGGTCACCACCGCTGTCGAGAAGATCGACGACACCACCGTCAAGCTCTCCATCACCGTCGAAGCCGATCGCGTCACGCGGGCGATCGACGACGCGACCCGCCGGCTCGCCGGCTCGGTGAAGATCCCCGGATTCCGTCCCGGGAAGGCGCCCCTCAAGGTGCTCGAGTCCCGCCTGGGCAAGGGCGCGGTCCTCGAGGAGGCCGCACGTGACGCGTTCCCGGCGTTCTACTCCGAGGCCCTCCAGGAGGCGGAGATCGAGCCGGTCGGCCAGCCCCGCTTCGACGTCGAGTCCTTCGAGCGCGGTCAGGAGGGGATCCTGACCGCCACGGTCGACGTGCGCCCGGCCTTCGATGTCCCCGAGTACGCCGGGATGACCATCGAGCACCCCGAGTGGGAGGTCACCGACGACGAGGTCGACGCGAAGCTCGACGACATGCGCGAGCGCTTCGCCGAGGTGGACACCGTCGAGCGCCCCGCCCAGCCCGGCGACTTCGTCACCGTGACCCTCACCGGCAAGCGGCCCGACGGCACCGTCGTCGACGAGGTGTCGGTCGAGGACCAGCTCTACCAGATCCCCGCGGACGAGACGGACTCCGAGCTCGACAAGGCGCTGGTGGGCGCCGAGGCGGGGGCCATCGTCAGCTTCAGCGACGAGCTCGGACCGGACTACCCCGAGGAGCTGGCCGGCCTGCAGCTCGACTTCACCGCGATCGTCAAGGAGGTCAAGACCAAGACCCTCCCCGACCTCGACGACGACTTCGCGCTGACCGCCAGCGAGTTCGACACCATCGACGAGCTGCGGGCCGACGTCCGCGAGCAGCTGAGCACCGAGAAGCTGCAGATGGCCAGGGCGAACCTGCGCGGCACGGTCGTCGAGGCCGTGGCGGACCTCGTCGAGATCCCGCTGCCGGAGTCGCTGGTCGAGGAGGAGCAGCGGTTCCGCCTCAACCGCATCGCCCACCAGGCGGAGCAGAGCGGCATCGACTTCGAGCAGTTCATCCAGATCGTGGCGGGCGGCGACCCGCAGGTCCTGATCGACCAGCTGCGCGCCGAGGCCGAGCAGACCGTGAAGGCCCAGCTCGTCGTCGACGAGATCGGCCAGGCGGCCGGCATCACCGTCGAGCAGGCCGACCTCGGCCACGAGGTGACGCGCCAGGCGATGCGGTTGGGCCGCGACCCCCAGGAGCTCGCGCAGCTGATGACCCAGCCCGACCGCATCGGCGCGCTCTACGCCGACGCGTACCGGCGCAAGACGATCGACCACATCCTCGCGTCCGTCGAGATCACCAACGTCCCGCCGGAGCCCGAGCCCGACGAGCTCGACGAGGCGTTGGCCACGCCCGACGACACGGTCGTGACCGACGTCGAGGCCCCGGTGGCGCCCGACGCCGCCGCGTCCCCGGACTCCCCCGACTCCCCGGATTCGCCCGACTCCCCGGACTCTCCCGACTCTCCCGACTCCGTCGACTCACCCGAGGACGACGAGGAGTAGGCCCTACCTCCCAGGATCGACCACGGCGAGCGCCGTGCACGTGACCGCGTCGACGACCACCTCCACGGGCGCGCCGCGGCCGGCCAGATCGTCCAGCGCGGCCAGGTCGTCGACGCCCCCGACGTCGACGGCGGTCTGACCGGTCACGGGGACCGCGGTGCGGGCCGGGTCCCCGCCCGTGGGGAACGCAGCCCGGCAGCCCGCGGCCCCTCCGCCCGGGAGCGCCGCCAGGTCGGCCAGGCCGATCCGCGGGTCCTCGGCGGTCCACGAGGTCACCAGACGGCCGCGGTGGCGCTCGGTTCCGCGCAGCGACGACCCGTGCCAGCTGCTGTCCGCCAGCACCGCCGCGCGGGCGACCGCCCCGTTGGCGAAGCGGACCGCCAGCGGCCCGCCGATCGCCGTCGCCACGCCGCCCACATCCGCGGGTTCGAACCCGAAGCCGACCTCGACGTCCTCCCTCGGTGACGGGCACGACGGGGTGAGCCCGGCGGCCGGCGCCTCGTCGCACCAGGTCACGCTCCCGTCGGAGGCGATGAGCAGCCACCCGTCGGTGATCTGCCACCCGGCGGCCTCGGGATCGACCGGCCCGGCGAGGAAGGAGTGGTCCACGACCCGGCGGAACGGCTCGTCGCCCGTGCGGCCTCCCGGCGGGTCAGCCGTCAGTCGGCACGACGGGGAGGGCGTGGCGGCCTGGAGGTACGGCCGATCCTCGACCTGCCACGGACGGAGGGGTTGGACGGCGCCGACGACGATCGGGTCCTCGGGATCGGTCCGGCCCTCGACGACCTCCACCTGCCGGTGGACGAGGTCGTCGACGGCGGTGCGCTCGGCGAACGCCGCCGCCCCCGGGTCCCGTCCGGCGGTGGAGGAGGGGAGCCGCCGCCCGCGGCTGTCGTACAGCGGCCCGTGGTGGGCGGCCACGAACTGCTGGGACGCGGCGCACCACGCGACCAGCTCGGTGATCGGCCCCTCCACCTCCGGCGTGAACGCCTGGATGACGTCGAGGACCGGTCCCTCCCCTCCCTCCGGGGTCGGCCCGTGGACGACGAACACCGGTGTCCCGTTGGCCAGCCGGTCGGCGCGGACGGTCTCGAAGGCGGGGATCGCGAGCACGTCGGTCGCGGTCGCCCGGCCGGTCGAGCGCGCCAGCCCGACCACGCCGACCAGCACCGCGACGACCACCAGGACCAGCCCCAGGCGGTGTCGCCGGGTCGGCCCGGGAAGCCGCTCCGCGCCGGGCTCGCGCACCGTGTCCGCCATGGGCGGCGACGCTATCGTGGCGACTCGCCGACCACCGCCAGGAGCGAGCCCCTTGGACATCTCGAGCTACGTCGTCCCGACCGTCATCGAGCAGACGAACCGCGGCGAGCGGGCGTTCGACATCTACTCGCGGCTGCTCAAGGACCGGATCATCTTCCTCGGCACGCCGATCAACGACGAGATCGCGAACCTGATCATGGCCCAGCTCCTCCACCTGGAGGGCGAGGACCCCGAGAAGGACATCAACCTGTACATCAACTCCCCGGGCGGGTCGGTCACCAGCGCCCTCGGCATCTACGACACGATGACCTTCATCAAGCCGAAGGTGTCGACGATCTGCATGGGCCAGGCCGCGTCGGCGGCGGCGATCCTGCTCGCGGCGGGGGAGAAGGGCAAGCGCTTCGCGCTGCCGCACGCGCGCGTGCTGATCCACCAGCCCCACGGCGGTGCGGAGGGCCAGTCCACCGACATCGAGATCGCCGCCCGCGAGGTCCAGCGGATCCGGGACCTGCTCGACGAGATCCTCGCCACCTCCACGGGTCAGCCCAAGGAGAAGATCACCGAGGACACCGACCGCGACTTCATCATGAACGCCCAGGAGGCCGTCGAGTACGGCATCGTCGACCGCGTCCTCGCCTCCCGCGCGGAGCAGGGCGAGCGGAGCATGATGTAGGACCCCTCACACGGGGGGTGCGTCGGCCGATCAGAGGGAGAAACCGTCGTTCGGGCCATCGGCGTGACACACGACGGCGTTACGATGGCGCCGGCCGGTCCCGGACGGGCAGCGGCTGATCACGAGATCGAGAGGGACAGAGCGCGATGGCCAAGTTCGGCGAAGGGGGCGACCTGCTGAAGTGCTCCTTCTGCGGGCACACCCAGAAGCAGGTCAAGAAGCTCATCGCCGGGCCCGGGGTCTACATCTGCGACGAGTGCATCGACCTCTGCAACGAGATCATCGAGGAGGAGTTCGCCGAGACGCCCGAGGTGGCGTCGGGGGACCTCCCCAAGCCGCGGGAGATCTTCGAGTTCCTCAACGGCTACGTGGTGGGCCAGGACCCGGCGAAGCGGACGCTCGCCGTCGCGGTCTACAACCACTACAAGCGCATCCGCGCCGCCAGCGGCACCCGGCCGGGTGCCGGGTCGAAGTCCGGTGACGTCGAGATCGCGAAGTCGAACATCCTGATGCTCGGCCCGACCGGCTCGGGCAAGACCCTGCTGGCCCAGACCCTCGCCCGCCTGCTCGACGTGCCGTTCGCCATCGCCGACGCGACCGCGCTGACCGAGGCCGGCTACGTCGGGGAGGACGTCGAGAACATCCTCCTGAAGCTGATCCAGGCGGCGGACTTCGACGTCAAGAAGGCCGAGACGGGGATCATCTACGTCGACGAGGTCGACAAGATCGCCCGGAAGTCCGAGAACCCCTCGATCACGCGGGACGTGTCCGGTGAGGGCGTCCAGCAGGCGCTCCTGAAGATCCTCGAGGGCACGGTGGCGAGCGTGCCGCCCCAGGGCGGGCGGAAGCACCCCCACCAGGAGTTCATCCAGATCGACACCACGAACGTGCTGTTCATCTGCGGCGGCGCGTTCGCCGGCCTCGAGGACATCATCGAGCGCCGCCTCGGCCGGACCGTCGTCGGGTTCGGCGCGGACATCGCGGTCGCCGACGACCAGGACCCGAGCGCCCTCCACGCCGAGGTGCTGCCCGAGGACCTGCTCAAGTTCGGTCTGATCCCCGAGTTCGTCGGCCGCCTGCCGGTGGTGACGAACGTGTCGAAGCTGGACCGCGAGGCGCTCATCCAGATCCTGACCGAGCCGAAGAACGCGCTGGTCAAGCAGTACCAGAAGCAGTTCGAGTTCGACGGGGTCGAGCTCGAGTTCACCGACGACGCCCTCGAGGAGATCGCCGACCTGGCGATCCTCCGCGGCACCGGTGCGCGCGGCCTGCGGGCCATCCTCGAGGAGGTGCTCCTCAACACGATGTACGAGGTGCCCTCGATGACCGACGTCTCGCAGGTGATCATCACCGGCGAGGTCGTCCGCGAGAAGGCCAACCCGACGCTCGTGCCCGCGAAGGAGCTCGAGCAGCGCCGCCGCTCGGCGTAACCCTCAGGGGGAGGGTGAGGACCGGCGCAGCCGCGTCTGCGCACCCGCCGGCGCGGACCCCCCCCGGGATGGACTCGACACCGCCGGGGCTGACGGGTCACGCTCAGGAGGTCACTGTGACCTCAGGTGTGGTCGCGCGCCCCACCTGTGACACGGTCACGCGCAGCGGGATGTCGAATCCATCGCCAGTGGGGGTTCAGACGTCGGTGGGACGCTCGAGGTCGTCCTCGCGTCGGATGACCTCGTGCTCGGTGGTGCCGGGCACGTCGTCGGTGGCCTCGGGCCGGATGGCGGCCTCCTCGGCGGCGACCGGGGCGGTGGGCTGGCCGGTGTCGTCGACGTGGGGCTCGGCGACCGGGGACTCGGCCACGAGGTCCTTCTCCCGGTCGAGGCCGTCGTCGTCGGCGTCGTCCTGGAGCGGCACCGCGGGCGTGTCCTCGGCGGGGGTCCGCGCTGCGCCGGCGTCATCGGGCAGCTCGCGTGAGAGCCGGTCGTCGAGCGACTCCCCCTCCGCCATCTCGCGGGCGGTCGTGCCGTGCTCGAACGAGGCGGTCGGGCGGTCCGGGAACTCCGTCGGCACCTTGTCGGCGTCGAGGCGCTCGCCTGGCTGGTCGGTGTCGTCGACGACGTCGTCGGTGACGGTCGGGTCGAAGTCGCTCATGTGAGCGTCGTACCCCGTGGCGGTGCCCGACGACACGTCAGGCTGGTGGTGGCAGGGCGCGCCCGTGCTCGTGGGAGAGGAGGGCCCAGCGCTCGTGGTCCCGCCATGCGCCGGCGATGCGCAGGTAGTCGGGGCTGAAGCCCTCCTTCCGGAACCCCAGGCGCCGCACGAGGGCGATCGACCGGGCGTTCGCCGGCTGGATGTTGGCCTCGACCCGGTGCAGGCCGACCGGACCGAACAGGTCGTCGAGGACCAGGCGCAGGCCGATGGTCATGAGGCCGCGCCCCGCTGCCGGCGCGAACCCGTAGTAGCCGAGGTAGCAGGAGAGGAACGCCCCGCGGACGATCTCGTTGGCGTTGACCACACCGACCAGCTCGCCGTCCGGCTCGTCCGCGCGGATCAGGTACGACCGGTTGCGGTCGTCGCGACGGGCGATGTACGCGCGGAACGCCTCGGCGGTCGCCGGTGGGCTGACCCACGGGTGGTGCGCCCCGCGGCTGTGCGCCACCGCCTCGAGGAACGCGTCCTCGTCCTCCGCCGTGGGCGGACCGATCCTGACGGGGGGTCGGGCCGCGGCCACCTCAGTCGTCGAGCAGGTCGGGCTCGTCGACGACGTGGACGGCGTCCTCCTCCGCCGACCGCGGGCTGCGCGGCTGGCCGGAGTCGTCGCGATCGGCGTCCCAGCGGGCGCGCAGCGCGGTGAGGTCCTTGACGAGGTCGTGCCCGTCGTCGTCGCCGTCGCTCAGCAGGTCCGGCGACTCGTCGTCGTCCCGGGCGCCCACCGGCAGGTCCTCGGGCTCCTCCCGCCGCAGCCGCCGGTCGAGGGACTCCCGGCGGGCCTGCTCGGCCTCGGTGATGCCGTACTCGCGGGCCGCGAGGGGACGGTCGTCGGGGAACTCCTCGGGGAGCAGATCCGCATCGAGCGCCACCGCGTTGCCCCCACCCCCGTGGAGGCTGCCGTCGTGGTCCCGGTCGGGGGCGATGGTCGGCTCGTGGATGCTCATGTCCCGGTTCTACCGCTCGGAGCGGCTGCCCACCAGAGCCATCGACCACCCGGGGTCATCGACCGGCAGGCGACCGCGGGCTCAGGCCCCCATCCGGTCGAGCACCTGCGGCAGCCGCGGGTCGGCGCGGACCTCGGCGAAGATCGGATCGGTCTCCAGCCGTCGCCGGTCCGCCCAGCCGCGGTCCGCGGCGGTGTAGAGCCACCGCACCGCACCGTCGACGTCCCGCAACCCGGCGCGGGCGGCCGCCGCCGTCACGGCGGGGCGCCAGTCGGTGTCCCCGTCGGCGTTCCACGCCGCCTCGGCCGCCCGCAACGCCGACTCGTACCGGCCGCCCGCCACCAGGGCCGCGCCGGCGTTCGCGAGGGTGCCGGCGTCCAGGCGTCCGCCAGCCTCGCCGAGGGCCTGCTCGAGGTCGCCGTAGCGCCGCGTCCGGGCCAGCACCGCCAGGTACATGCGCGCGCTGGCCGGCGTCGGCCGGTACCGGTGCTCCTGGGCGAGCAGCTCGACCGCCTCGTCCTCACGGCCCTGCTGCAGCGCCTGGTCGGCCAGGCGCATCGCGTGCTGCAGGTGGGGGCCGAGGTCCTCGCCACCCTCCGCGGGGCCCTGGGTTGCGGCCGGGGCCGGCCGGTTGATCGCGCTCAGCCGCCGGACGTTCGCGAGGCCGAGGAAGACCATGATCAGCAGCAGGAAGATCTGCTGGCGCTGCAGGGCCCAGACGCCGATGCCGGCCGCGACGACGACACCGACGGCGGAGGTCACCGTCTTCGCGGCCTTCACCTTGAGCACGTCGAGCAGCGCCTCGAGGGACTGCCCGCCGTCGAGGGGGTGCAGCGGGACGAGGTTCAACAGGCCCCAGCCGACGTTGATGAACAGGAGGTCGAGGAAGATCAGCTCGCTGATCTGGATGTCCGCGATGAAGGGGGCGGACAGTGCGAGCCGCATCAGCTCGGCCACCCCGACGTCATCGAGGCGCGGCAGGGACCACAGGCCGGTCCGCTGGGCGAGCAGCACGATGCCGCCGAGCGCGAAGCCCACACCGGGACCGGCGAGGGTCGACACCAGCCGGCGGCCGGGGGTGAGCCGCCCCGACGCGCTCGTCAGCCCGCCCATCCCGTGGAGGGTGATCGACGGCTGGCGCCCGAAGCCGCGGAACGCGATGGCGTGGCCGAGCTCGTGGGCCAGGATCCCGACGAAGACGAGCGCGATCCACTCGACGACCACGACCACGTCGAGGGACCCGCGGACGGTGGCCCGCTGGACCCCGAACAGCCCCATGATGATCCAGAAGGTCGCATCGACCCGCACGGGGATGCCGCCGAGGCGGAAGGTCAGGCCACGCATGGGGCCAAGGTACTCACCGCCCATACACTGCACGGCCCATGGACCTGCCGAAGAGCTACGACCCGACGGCCCTCGAGTCCGAGCTGTACGCGTGGTGGGCGGACAACGGGCTGTTCCACGCCGAGCCGGATGACGACGGCGAGCCGTACGCGATCGTCATCCCCCCGCCGAACGTCACCGGATCCCTCCACATCGGTCACGCGCTCGACAACACCATCCAGGACGTGCTCATCCGCCGCGCGCGGATGCAGGGCCGGAACGCGGTGTGGCTGCCCGGCACCGACCACGCGGGGATCGCCACCCAGACGGTGGTCGAGCGGCAGCTGGCAGCCGAGGGGCGGACCCGCCACGACCTCGGGCGCGAGGCGTTCGTCGAGCGGGTGTGGGAGTGGCGGGAGCAGTCCGGCGGCACGATCCTGACCCAGCTGCGCCGCCTGGGGGCCAGCTGCGACTGGGAGCGCGAGGCGTTCACGTTCGACGAGCCGCGGTCCGCGGCGGTCCGCAAGGTCTTCTGCGACCTGTACGACGCCGGTCTGATCTACCGGGGCAACCGGCTGATCAACTGGGACCCGAAGGCCAGCACGGCGCTGAGCGACATCGAGGTCGACCACGTCGAGGTCGACGGGACGATGACCCACATGCGCTACCCGGCCGCGGACGGTGGCGAGGGGGTCGTGGTCGCCACCACGCGGCCCGAGACGATGCTCGGCGACACCGCGGTCGCCGTGCACCCCGACGACGAGCGCTACCGCGACCTCATCGGCCAGACCGTCGTGGTGCCCTTCGTCGAGCGGGAGATCCCCGTCATCGCCGACGCCCACGTCGACCCGGCCTTCGGGACCGGCGCGGTGAAGGTCACGCCGGCCCACGACCCCAACGACTACGACATCGGGGTCCGCCACGACCTGCCGATGATCGACGTGATGACCGACGACGCGGTCATCAACGCGAACGGCGGCCCGTACGAGGGGATGGACCGCTTCGACGCCCGCAAGGCGATCCAGGCCGACCTCGAGACCCGCGGGCTGCTCGTCAAGATCGAGCCGCACCGCCACTCCGTGGGCCACTCCTCGCGGACCAACGTCCCGATCGAGCCACGCCTGTCCGACCAGTGGTTCGTCGACGTCGGCCCGCTGGCCGCGACGGCCATCGATACGGTCCGCGAGGGCCGCACGGTGTTCGTGCCCGAGCGCAACACCAAGGGCTTCCTCGACTGGCTGGAGAACCTGCACGACTGGTGCATCTCCCGTCAGCTGTGGTGGGGCCACCGCATCCCCGCCTGGTACGACGCGGACGGTGGCATCCACGTCCTGCGCGAGGACCCGACCGAGGAGCAGATCGCCGAGCTGGGCCTGACCCACCAGGACGAGGACGTCCTCGACACGTGGTTCTCGAGCCAGCTGTGGCCCTTCACGACCCTGGGCTGGCCCGAGGACACCGCCGAGCTGGCGACCTGGTTCCCGACCGACGTCCTCGTCACCGGGTACGACATCAACACCTTCTGGGTCTCCCGCATGCTGATGATCAGCCTGTGGGTCCACGGCGAGGTGCCGTTCCGCACCGTCGTCAACCACGGGCTCGTCCGTGACGCCACCGGCAAGAAGATGTCGAAGTCCTTCGGGAACGTCATCGACCCGTTGGTGCTGATCGACCGCTACGGCGCGGACGCCCTCCGGTTCGCGCTCCTCCGCGCGGCCCCTCCCGGCCAGGACGTCCCCATGGCCGAGGAGTGGGTCGAGGGCGGACGTCGCTTCGCCAACAAGCTGTGGAACGCGGCCCGGCTGGTGGCCGACCGCGCCGGCGACGTCACGCCCGCGGATGGGCTGCCGGCCGACGACGAGCTGCGCATCGAGGACCGCTGGATCCTGAGCCGCCTCGAAGCGGCCCGGGCCGAGGCGGACGCCGCCTACGACGCCCACGACATCGCCCCAGCCGCCCGGGGGCTGTACCACTTCGTGTGGGACGAGTTCGCCGACTGGTACCTCGAGCTCGCCAAGCTGCGCGACGACCGGGCGTGCGCCCAGGTCCTCGTCACCGTGCTCGACCGGTCGCTGCGGCTCCTCCACCCGATCATGCCGTTCGTGACCGAGGCGCTGTGGCGCGGTCTGCACGGCCTGACGCCCGACGACACCGACACCGCGCTGATCCGCGCGGCCTGGCCCGCCGCCGACCGGGGGACCGACCCCGACGCGGAGGCCGCCTTCGCCGCGGTGCAGCAGGTCGTCACCGAGCTGCGGACGCTGCGGGCGGAGTACGGCATGTCGCCGAAGCACCCGATCCGGGTGACCGTGGTGTGCGGCGACGCCGCGCGGGAGCCGCTCGAGGCCGGTGGTGACGGCATCTGCCGGCTGGCCGGCGTCGAGGATCTGCGCTTCGCCGACGCCGCGCCCGACGGCCTGGTCGGCAAGGTCCTCGCCGCCGGGGCCGAGGTCTACGTGTCCCTCGAGGGAATCGTCGACCCCTCCGAGGAGCTCGACCGGCTGCGCGGCGAGCTCGAGCAGGCCCGCGGGGAGCTGCGGCGAGCGGAGGGCAAGCTCGCGAACGAGTCGTTCGTCGCGAAGGCCCCCGACGCGGTGGTCGATGCCGAGCGCCGCAAGGCCGAGGAGTGGACGGCGGCGATCCAGAAGCTGGAGACCCAGCTCGACGAGCTCCTGTCGAAGGTCCAGAGCTCGTCGAAGGTCCAGAGCTCGTCGAAGGTCCAGGACGGGTGAGCGTGGCCGACACCCCGCGCGCCTCGGCAGGTCCCGGGCCGGCCGACGTCGCCGCGCACCTGGAGGCGTTGAACCTCGCCGGACTGGGCTTCGCCGCCAAGCGGTTGCTCGGCCGGGAGCCCGAGCGGGTCACGCAGCAGTTCACGATGTGGGCCCGTCAGGACCTCCCGGGGCTCCCGTCGCTGACCGCGTCGTTCTGGGCGGCGATCGGGCCGCTCGGGGCGGGTCGGCCGCGCACGACCGCGGCTGCGCTCTGCGACCAGGTGCTGCGGGGCAGGGAGGGCGACGCCGCAGTCGCCGGGCGTGCAGCGGCGGACTGCGCGACGGCCAGCCGCGCCCAGTACGCCCGGGCACCTCTCGACGAGGCGGAGGGGGATTCGAGCCTCGAGGCCCGGCAGCGCCGGGCGCTGGTCAAGGCCGTCAAGAACTACTGGCGGGCGGTCGGGCACGTCTACGGCGAGGTGCGCGTCCGCGTGATCAGCGGCGAGCACGACCGCGCCGAGCGGATGGTCCGCAAGGCCGAGCAGGCGCTCGCCGAGCTGGTCGAGCGGATCGCCGTCGCCTCGCGGGCCGTCGCCGCCCACGCCCCGGCCGACGCAGCCCCGGCCGACGCAGCCCCGGCCGACCCCACCCCGGCGAGCGCCGCTCCGGCCGATCCGGCACCGCACGAGACCTACCTTCCCGAGCCCGAGCGGATCCGGTCGCCGCTCGGCGACACCGCTCAGATGCAGACCAGGGCCGAGGCGTTCGCCCGCGCGGAGCGCATCCGCGAGGACCTCGAGGAGGAGCCCGAACCCCTCCCGGTCGAGGTGCTCTCCACCAAGCCGGTCCCGAACCGCATCATCGCGCCGATCGTCTTCCTGCTCGGGATCGCCGGACTGGCCCTGTTCGTCATCTTCCAGGTCCTCAACGCGCCCAACCCGCTGGCGCAGTGACGAGAGCCCACCTGTGACCAGCGACGCCTCGCGCCCGCCCGCCGACGCGATCACCGACCTCCCGTCCGCCGTCGCGGCGCTGGGGGCCCGCTCGGCCGGCCGCATGGTCCCCGACCTCGACCGCATCACCGACCTGGTCGAGCTGCTCGGCCAGCCCCAGACGACCTACGACACGATCCACCTGACCGGCACGAACGGCAAGACCTCCACCACGGCGATCCTGTCGAGCCTGCTGCTGGCCGCCGGGCTGGTCCCCGGGTCCTTCTCGAGCCCGCACCTCCAGGACGTCCGCGAGCGCATCCGCATCGGTGGACGGCCGATCGACGGTGAGGACCTGGCGCGCCACCTGGCCTTCGCGACGCCGTTCCTCGAGGTCGTCGACGCGCGGCACGGCGACGACGTGACGTACTTCGAGGTGCTGACGGCCATCGCCTTCCTGCACTTCGCCGACGTCCCGGTCAACGTCGGGCTGTTCGAGGTCGGGATGGGCGGTACGTGGGACGCCACCAACGTCATCGACGCCGGCGTCGCGGTCCTGCTCCGGGTGGCGCTCGACCACCGCGAGCTCGGCGACACGCCGGCCCAGATCGCGGTCGAGAAGTCCGGGATCATCAAGCCGGACGCCCACGTGGTGTCCGCCGCCCAGGAGCCCGCGGTCGCCGAGGTCATCCGCCAGCGGGCGGACGAGATGAACGCCCAGGTCAAGGTCGCGGGCACCGACTTCGAGCTTCTCGGCCGGACCCCGGCCGTCGGCGGGCAGCAGATCGACCTCCGCGGTGTCCGCGGGGAGTACCACGAGCTGTACCTGCCGCTGTTCGGACGTCACCAGGCCGCCAACGCCGCGATGGCCCTCGCCGCGTTCGAGGCCTACAGCCGGTACGAGATCGAGCTCGAGCGCGACCTGATCCAGGAGGGGTTCGCGAACGCCCGCGTCCCTGGGCGCCTGGAGCCGATCCCGCGGGACGGCCAGAGCCTCGTCCTCCTCGACGGGGCGCACAACGCGTCGGGCATGGCCGCCCTCGCCGAGGCGCTCGGCCAGGACTTCGCCTTCGAGCGCCGCGTCGCGGTCCTCGGGATCCTCGACGACAAGGACGTGGAGGGGATGGTCACCGCCATCGCCCCCGCGGTCGACCACGTCGTCGCGGTCGCCCCGGACAACCGCCGCGCAGCCGATCCCGGCCGGATCGCAGCGGCCTGCGAGGCGGTCGGGCTGTCCGTCGAGGAGGCCGACGACGCCGAGCACGCGATGGACCTGGCCGACGGCGTCACCCGCCCCTCGGACGGGGTGGTCGTCGCCGGGTCGCTGTACCTGGTCGGGGAGGTCCGCTCCATCCTCGACCTCGACCCGGCGTAGGTTCGCCGGCGGCCGCCGGTGAGGGCGGTGGCCGGTGGGTGGTCGGAGTGGGTGCGGTAGCCGCCGGTGGGGGCGGTCGGTGCACCCGGTGGCCGGTGGTCGGGTCGGAGTGGGTGCGGTTGCCGCCGGTGGGGGCGGTTGGTGCACCCGGGCTCTGCGTCCCGGCCCGACCCGCGCCGTCGAACTAGATGCCTGCTTCGTCGGCGAAGGCCGCCGCGCGGTCGAGCATGGTCGGCACGAGGTCCTCGAAGACCCGCCACCCCTCTGCACCCTCGCCATAGGCCCCGGCGAGGTTTCGCTGGTACACGCCCTCGAGGATCGCCGCCTGCCGCCACACCCCGAACGCCAGGTAGTAGCCGACCAGGTCGTCGGGCATCGCCAGGCCTCCCGCCTCCTCGTAGGCCGCCCGGAAGGCGTGGCGGTCGCCGAAGCCCTCGGCGGTCGTCGGTCGCCCGATGACGGCCAGGGCCGGGTCGTCGCCGTCCGCCCAGTACGTCATCGTGATCGCGAGGTCGGCGAGGGGGTCGCCGAGGGTCCACAGCTCCCAGTCCAGCACCGCGGCCACGGTGCCATCCGGGTGCAGGACGACGTTGTCGAGGCGGTAGTCGCCGTGGACGATCGAGACTGCGCGCTGCTCGGGGATGTTGGCGGCCAGCCGGGCGTGGAGCGCCTCCTCGTCGGGGAGCTCCCGCCCCTTCTGGGCGTCGAGCTGCCGCCGCCAGACGTGCAGCTGTCGGGCGAGGTAGTCCTGGCCCTTCAGGTGGGATCCCAGCCCCACCTCGGCCGGGTCGACGGCGTGCATCGCCGCCATGGTCGCTGCCAGGCTGCGGGTAGCTGTGGCGCGCACGCCGACCTCGACGGCCTCGGCATCTTCGGCGGTCCGCAGGATCAGGCCGTCGACGAAGGACATGGCGTAGAACTCCGCGCCGATCACGTCGGGATCGTCGCAGTGCCCGATCATCTGCGGCACGGGGACGGGGGTGTCGGCCAGAGCGTGCATGACCCGGTGCTCACGGCTCATGTCGTGCGCGCCGGGCAGCAGGTTGCCCAGCGGCGGCCGGCGGACGATGAAGGCCCGGCCCTCCGCGTCGACCACCCGGTAGGTCAGGTTCGACCGGCCCCCGGAGATCTGCGAGGCCTCGAGCGGCGGCGTGATCGTGGTGCGGTCACCCATCCAGGCCGCCAGGGCCTCGGTGTCCAGCTGCAGGTCGTCGGTGCGGTCGTCGTGGCGCATTGGGACCCTACGATTCCACACCTCGACCGGCGAGGCGGAACCGGGGAGGTCGGCGGTGATCGCCAGCAGCACATACCCTGCCCGGCGATGAGCACCCAGAGCACCCTGATCCTGATCAAGCCCGACGGCGTCCGGCGCCGACTGATCGGCGAGGTCGTCCGCCGCATCGAGGCCAAGGGCCTGACCATCGACCGGATGGAGCTGCGCACCCTCGAGCGCGAGGTCGCCGAGCAGCACTACGGCGAGCACCGCGAGAAGCCGTTCTTCGGCGAGCTGGTCGACTTCATCACCGGTGGCCCGCTGGTCGCCATGGTCGTGTCGGGGGAGGGGGCCATCGCCGCGATGCGCCAGCTCGCCGGCGCCACGAACCCGCTCGAGGCCGCCCCGGGCTCCATCCGCGGCGAGTTCGCCACCGTGATCGGCGAGAACATCATCCACGGCTCGGACAGCCCCGAGTCGGCGGAGCGAGAGGTGGCCCTGTTCTTCCCCGACGCGTAGCGAGGGGAAGAGCAGGACAGGCCGGGGGGCGATCTCGCCGCGCAGCGGCGTGACCGGGCTTTTTTCCCCGACGCGTAGCGAGGGTCATGGGCCGGCAAAGAGATCGTTCGAACCGGAAAGAGTCCCCGCAGGGTCATCGGCCCGTGACCGCCCGGGGCTAGGTTCTCGCGCATGGACGCGAAGAAGATCACCGGTGTCGTCGCCCTCGTCGCCATCATCGGCATCGGCCTGGTCGTCTGGTACCTCAACCGGCCTGCTGCCGAGGAGGCCAGCATCGAGAACGCCCTCGAGGCGCTGACGCCGACCGAGGGGCCGGTCGACGACGTCGACGCGTTCGCCGCCGGCGACGCCCCGACCGCCTCCCCGTCGGAGTCACAGGCCACCGAGGGGGAGGGCGGGGGCAACGTCGCCGACGTCTCCGGCACCTGGGTGGTGGACACGGAGATCGGGGAGTTCGACTTCGCCGACGCCACCTCCACCTTCGCGGGCTTCCGGGTCGCCGAGGAGCTCCAGCAGGTCGGCCAGACCGAGGCGGTCGGGCGCACGCCGGCCGTCAGCGGCGAGCTCGTCATCGACGGGACGACCGTGACCGACGTCACCGTCGAGGCCGACTTCACCCAGATGGTCTCCGACGTCCCCCGGCGCGACGACGCGATGAAGCGGGCCATGGGTGTGGACGCGCACCCGACCGGGACCTTCACCCTCACCCAGCCCGTCGACCTGGGCGAGATCCCCGCCGAGGGGGAGACGATCACCTTCACCGCCGTGGGGGACCTGACCGTCAACGGCATGACGAACCCCGTCGAGGTGGCGGTGGAGGCCCAGATCGCCGACGGGAACCTCCTCGCGGTCGGCCGTTCCCCCGTGGTCTTCGCCGACTACGGGATCCAGGCGCCCCAGGCCGGGCCGGTCATCTCGATCGCCGACGAGGGGACGATCGAGCTGCAGCTCTGGTTCACGCCGGAGGCCTAGCTCACACCGCCTCGGTCTGGGACGCCCGGCGCCCCGGCAGCTCCCGGTCGAGCATCAGCAGCGCCGACGCGTCGCCCCCGATCATCCGGAGCTCGGCGACGATCGTGCGGACCGCGGACTCCTCGTGCACCTGCTCGTCGAGGAAGCGGGTCAGCAGCGGGACGCTGCGGTAGTCGCGCGCCTCGGTCACCTTGCCGTACAGCTCGGCGATCGCGGCGGTGACCTTCTCCTCGTGCGCCAGGGCGGCCTCGAACGCCGCGACCGCGTCGGTGAAGTCGTGCGCCGGTGCTGACAGGGCCCGCAGGACGACCTGCCCGTCCCGGTCGAGCACGTGGTCGATGAAGATGTCGGCGTGCTCGCGCTCCTCGGCGGCCTGCGCGCGGAACCAGCGGGCCATGCCGGTCAGGTCGCGGGACTCCGCCCAGATGGCGAGCTGGAGGTAGGCCTGGGCCGATTCCTGCTCCAGGGAGATCTGGTGGTTGAAGGCATCGAGGAGCTCGGGGTCCATGGCCTGACGCTAGCGCACCCCGGCTCGGGCGGGCCGCGACCGGGCCGGGTGGGCAGGTGTCCATGCGGCCGACGGCGCGGCCCCGTCCCCCCACGGGATCGCGGGGCTACACTCGCACGACGCGGCGGCCCCGACCGTCGCTGACCGACTTCCCCGGACACCCGTCTTGTCGACTCCTCCCCAGCAGCTCAACACGCTCCCCCTGTTCGGCCGTGACATCGCGGTCGACCTGGGCACCGCGAACACGCTCGTGTACGTGCGCGGCCGGGGCATCGTGCTGAACGAGCCGTCGGTCGTGGCGATCAACACGAAGAACGGCGCGATCCTGGCCGTGGGAGCCGAGGCCAAGCGGATGATCGGCCGCACCCCCGGGCACATCGTCGCCATCCGGCCGCTGAAGGACGGCGTGATCGCCGACTTCGACGTGACCGAGAAGATGCTCAACTACTTCATCCGGAAGGTGCACCGGCGCCGCTACATGACCTGGCTCAACAAGCCGCGCGTCGTGGTGTGCGTCCCCTCCGGCATCACCGGCGTGGAGCAGCGGGCGGTCGAGGAGGCCTCGATCCAGGCGGGCGCGCGGGCCGCCTACATCATCGAGGAGCCGATGGCCGCAGCGATCGGTGCCGGGCTCCCGGTGCACGAGCCCGCCGGGAACATGGTCGTCGACATCGGGGGAGGGACGACCGAGGTGGCGGTGATCTCCCTCGGCGGGATCGTGACGTCGGCGTCGATCCGCATCGGCGGGGACGAGCTCGACGAGTCGATCATCAACTACGTCAAGAAGGAGTACAGCCTGATGCTCGGCGAGCGGACGGCTGAGGAGATCAAGATGGCCATCGGCTCGGCCTTCCCGATGCCGGAGGAGTCCCACGCGGAGATCCGCGGCCGCGACCTGGTCAGCGGGCTGCCGAAGACGATCATCATCTCCGCCGAGGAGATCCGGCGGGCCATCGAGGAGCCGGTCAACTCCATCGTCGATGCGGTGAAGAACACGCTCGACCGCACCCCGCCCGAGCTCGCTGCGGACATCATGGACAAGGGGATCGTCCTCACCGGTGGCGGTGCGCACCTGCAGGGCCTCGACGAGCGGCTGAAGCACGAGACGGGGATGCCCATCCACGTGGCCGACGCGCCCCTCAACTCCGTCGCGATCGGCTCCGGCAAGTGCCTGGAGGAGTTCGAGGCCCTGAAGCGGGTGCTGATCAGCTCCTCGCGGCACTGATCGAGTCGTGAACCGGCGGCGGACGCTGGTCGGGGCGCTCGTCCTGATCGCCCTGGCCTTCATCACCCTCGACTTCCGCGAGACGGGCGGACCGGTGGGTGCGCTGCAGCGCGGCGCGGACGCGGTGTTCTCACCGGTCCAGAGCGGCTTCGCGTCGGTCGTCCGGCCGGTCGGCGACTTCTTCGGCTCGATCCTCGAGATCGGCACGCTCCGCAGCCGCATCGAGCAGCTCGAGGCCGACAACGAGGCGCTCCGCGAGGAGCTGCTGGTGCAGGCCGACCTCGAGCGCCGCCTGTCCGAGGCCGAGGCGCTGCTCGACATGTCGGCAGAGCGGACGGTCGACCTGGTCGGCGCGCGGGTGATCGCCGCGCCACCGGGCACCTTCGAGCGCTCGATCCTGATCGACGTCGGCGCGTCCGAGGGCGTCGTCGACGGGATGGCGGTGGTGAACAGCCGCGGCGTCGTCGGGGTGGTGGTCGAGGTCACCGCCACGCGGGCGCGGGTCAACCTCCTGTCCTCGACCGAGGGTCGCATCACCGTCCGCGTCGCGCAGTCCGGCGACCGCGGCCTGCTGACCGGCCGCGGCAGCGACCTGCTCGAGCTCGAGATGGTCGACGCGGATCCGCGGTTCCCCACCGACGAGACGCCGGTGGTGGTCACCCAGACCTTCCAGGGGTCCCTCATCCCCGGCGGGCTGCCGGTGGGGGTGGTCGAGACCCCACCTGACGGGGACTTCCAGGGCGAGCGCTTCTACGAGGTGCGGCCCTACGTGGACTTCAGCGCCCTGTCCACGGTCGCCGTCGTGGTGGCAGGCCGCGAGAGCGACGGCCAGTTCGACGAGGGCGAGATCATCGACGTGCCGGAGCTGGTCCCCGCGCCCACCGTCGAGCCGCGACCCAACGCGGAGGGCACGCCGATCCCCGGCGTCGACGTCCCCGCCCCGGCGACCGAGGCACCGCAGCCCGGGGCCTCACCCACCGCGGGTGCATCCCCCGATCCCTCCCCGGCGGCGAGCCAGTAGGGCGTGGGAGTCCGCGTCGCGGCCTTCGGGGTGATGATCCTGCTGGCCATCCTGTTGAAGACGACGGTCCTCCCCGCCGTCGCCGTCGCGGGCTTCCGCCCGGACGTCCTGGTCCTCGTCGTCGTCGCGATCGGGTTGGCGGAGGGGCCCGAGAGCGGCGTGCGCGTGGGGTTCGCCGCCGGCCTGGTCCAGGACCTGATCAGCGGCGGCAGCGCCCTCGTCGGCGTCGGCGCCCTGGTGGTCATGGGCGCGGGGTACGCCGCCGGGCGGCTCCGCCCCTACATCGCGGCGTCCGCCCAGACCGGTCCGATCGTGCTCAGCGGGGGACTGACGGCCGCGGCGACGGCGGCCTTCGGCATGCTCGGGCGGATGTTCGGGACCACCGAGCCGACCCTCGGGCGGGTGCTGGTCGCGACGCTGGTGGTCGGGCTGTACTCGGCGGTGGTGTCGCCGCTCGTGCTCCGCCCGGTGAGATCGGTCCTGCGCCAGTTCCCACCGGCCTCCGCGGGCTGATCCGCCTACGGCGATGAGGGCATGGCGCGGCTGCGCCGCCATATGTCCGTTCCGCCCAGTCGTGGCCTCGCTGCGCTCGGGACTGCTCGGTACGGTGGACGACCCGTGCAGCCGACGAACGCCCGACCGCCGATCCCCCGCGAGAGCACTGCGCTGCGCCTGACCTTCCTGGGCGCGCTGGTGGCCGCGCTGTTCGTGCTGCTCGTCGGCCGGCTGTGGTTCCTGCAGGTCATGACCGGTGACCGCTTCGCGACCCGGGCCGAGGACCAGTCGATCCGCACGATCGAGGTGGAGGCGCCGCGAGGGGACATCCTCGATCGCAACGGCCTGCCGATCGTGGACAACCGGTTCGCCCAGGTCGTCAGCGTCCGCCCCGACCAGATGGGTGACGAGGAGACGCAGCGGGAGACGATCCTGGAGCTGTCCCGCATCCTCAACATGCCGCCCGACGAGATCACCGCCCGCATCGAGGACGACCGGGCCGGCCCGTTCGCGAACCGGCCGATCGCCATCGACGTCCCCGACGACGTGATCTTCTACATCCACCAGAACTCGGCGACCCGGTTCCCGGGCGTGATCGCCGAGCGGATCCCGCTGCGCGAGTACCCCCACGGTGACCTCGCCGCCCACGTCATCGGCTACACCGGGCAGATCTCCGCCGAGGAGCTCGAGCAGCCGGAGTACGCCGACTACGACCCGGGCGACATCATCGGCTGGGCCGGCGTGGAGCGCACCTACGAGGACCACCTCCAGGGCACCCCGGGTGAGCGCCGCGTGCGCGTGAACAGCCGCGGCGAGATCATCGAGGACGTCACCGGCCCCGACGCCCCGCAGGCGATGCCGGGCGACACCGTCCAGCTGACCCTCGACCTCGAGGTGCAGCAGGTCGTCGAGGACGCCCTCGCCCGCGGCATCGACCTGGCGCGGGAGACCAACGACAGCGAGAGCGGCGTCGGCCGAGGGGGCACCTTCGAGGCGCCCGCTGGCGCGGCCCTCGTGCTGGACGCCGACACCGGCGAGGTCGTCGCGATGGCGTCCTACCCGACGTTCGAACCCGAGCAGT